>JAFQPF010000026.1 GCA_017411885.1 Clostridia bacterium | reverse complement strand
TCTGGTCTTGAACAGACCGATATATTCGATCGCAATGTTTCTGGGGGAAATAAGCGTCTTTGTTGTGTTTCCAAGCGGAAGTACTTCAAACGAGACGCTGCTTCCTGCAAGGATCGATTGGTAGTTTTCAAAATCGGAAAGATCGAAAAGCTTTTGTGTATACTCATTTGTGGATGTAGTAAGCTGGAAGGAGACCGATGCGCTTCCTGTGCTCGATTTGAGCGTTGCAACTGCCGCTGAGCTTACCTCACTCTTGTATGAGAGCTTGATGAAGGGGTAAGATGAGAACGCAACGTCGTTCTGAGTGAATGCAAACTTGAGTGAGCCTGCCGTATGCTTACCCTTGGGGATGGTCAGATTATAATAGGTCTGACTGTCTTTTTTGTCGGATGCTCCGTAAGCGCCTGTAAGACCTGTGAGTGTAAGATGCTGCATATAAGGCACGGTATTGGTGGTGTGGAGCACCTCGTCAATACGTGCGTCGGCAGCGTCAATGTAATCTCTTACTGTAGCCTTGGGAGCGAACGAATAGTTAAATTCGCCCTCGCTGCCTACAAAGTCGTAGCCGTATTCATTATCTCCGGGATAAGAGAAAGCATTAGCCTCTTCGGCTGATTCAAAGAAGCCTACGTAGAAGAGATCGAAATAGGATGACTCGGTAATAGTTACAGTCTGTGCGCCCCAGGGCTTGAGCCTGATAACTACACCGCTGTTTTCATCCGGCGCTTCAATACCGCTTGCGGCGTTGAGATCACCGATGGCAAAAACAAGCTCGGTTATCTCGCCGGTACCGACGAGCGCAGGCTTTTTTGCGGCTGACGACCAGTTTTCGCCCTTATCACTTATCATTGAGATGTCAAGCTTTGATGCTTTTGAGTCTGTCCTGTAAGCAAGCTTTATGTACGGACGTGTTACGAGCGGGAACTGATCGTGCGAGAAGGTCACCATAAGGTTGTTATTGTAGGTGCCCGGTTCCGCAATGAATCTCACATAAGAGCTTGTATCGTCTATGCGCCAGAAGGTTGTTGAAGCAACAGCACTTGAGCCTGCAAAGTTGCTGAAAAGCGCTTCCGGAGTAGCGATGGGATAAGGATAGCCGTCTGATTCGAGCTTGAAGCCTTCAAAAGCGGCAGCTTCAGCTTCGGTTTTGAAGAAGCCGACGTAATGAAGATCAAAGTAGCTCTTTTCGCTGAGTGTGTAGCTCTGAGAGCCGAACGGCTTGAAGCGGAAGGTTACGTTCTTGTCACCTGCTTCAGGGAAATACTGAGTTCCTGCCGCGGTGATGTCGTTGTAGTTGAAGGTGAGCGTATTCCAATTTCCGTCCGCTGTGATATTCGGATGATTACTCATCCAGTTTTCACCCTTGGTGGAATATATAGATACGTCTAACTTAGGTGCGGGAGAATTGGTTCTGTAACCAACCTTAACTATCGGATAATCCTCGGGGAGGATGTTTTTTGCCTTTACGGAAATTATAAGGTCTGTGTTCTTGTAATCTCCTGCCTCGGCAGTGAAGTGATAGTAAGGGTATGCCTGTATTTTTTCTTCTGTCATAGTGAGCTTTGCGGTGCTGCTCATTTCGAAGCCGAGCTTTGTAAAGCCGGTAAATACAGTGTCAAGTTGATCGTATGTGATAGCGGAGCCGGTGTAG
The DNA here is from genome assembly GCA_017411885.1 of Clostridia bacterium. The sequence goes on along the minus strand of JAFQPF010000026.1, from coordinate 7,331 downwards.
GGCAGAGCCGACACGAGCATACATATCACAAGGATGAGAGAAAAGATTCTTTTCATTTGAAATTTCCTTTCCGGTTTTTTTGATTACGGCAACTATATTATATCACACAGCTTTGCGTGCGTTCAATGCGAAAAAGTGACCACATCATTGCAAATACTACACTATTGAATCTTTTGCTGTGAAACAGACGCTTAAATCGCTGTTGACCGTGCCGAAAGCACTTGATATTTGTCCTGCTTGGCAGCTTTATACCGCACAGGCATAATATACCATAATAATCGTAATAAATATTATAGCAAAACCGGTCTTTTGAGTCAATTCGCATTTCGCACATATTATTATTGAAATAATAGTCATAATAAACAAAACAGATGCTGCCCGCTTAACGCTGTGACAGTACCTGTTAAGTATTTAAAAATTAAAGCAATTTTTTACGCATACGGTGCCGTACCGAGAAACAAAGGAGGGCACCTTTCAAAAAGGTGCCCCCTCGAGAGAAAATTGTTTCTGATCAGGCTCAGGCGAAGATAAATCTCTTAAGCATTGTCGCTACCTCTGCTCGTGTAGCCTCGCCTGACGGCTTGAGTGTATTGTCGGTATATCCTGCGATAATGCCGGCACCTACGCAATAAGCAACGCCGTCCTTATATGTGATGCTTGCCGCGTCTGTAAACTTAAGCTCAGCCTTCTTGCTTGTATCCTTGCCGTATGCTTTTGCATAGCGGAAGAGCATATCTGCCATTTCCTCGCGTGTTGCGTTTGCGTCAGGCCTGAAGGAAGCGCCCTTGTCAACGATACCCTTAGCCTCTGCCCATGCTACCGCAGAAGCGTACCACGCGTCAGATTTAACGTCGGCAAAGCTTGCCTTGGCATTAGCTTCAGCATCGCCCGCAAGACGAGAGAGAACCGTTACGAGCATCGCTCTCGTCATCTTGCCGTTGGGATCAAAGGCCGTATCGGTAGTACCCGAGAAAAGCCCCTTCATTACGGCAAAGCTTATGTTTTCAAGTCCCCAATGTCCGTATACGTCTGTGAAGTTCTGGAGCTTGGAGTCTGTATGCGGCTCAAAATCGTCCGCGAGATAATAGAATGTGGAGTTCACGTCGTTGCCGAGTGTGGCAAGAGTTGAAATACCCTTTTCGTCGTACGGATATTTTATAAGAGATCCGCCGCCTGTCTTGAGATTTGATGCGGCAGAAGCCATAGACTTGCCTCTCTGCATCATATAAACGTTGTTGTCAAACAAAAATCCCGCAGGTCCGATGAAACGCGCGTAAAGACCGATATGAGTTGCGTGGATGTTTACGTTGTTTTCAAAGTGCATATTTTCGCGCTTAACGACTCTGTCAATGCCCGTTCCGCCGTAAACGAAGTTGCCGTCCTTGATATCGCGGCGGCGCTGATGGCTCCAGCCGCAGCCGCCGTAGAGCGTGAAGTTGTTTTCAACGGTAAAGTTCTTAAGAAGTCCTTGTTTATCTGTGTTGTCTCCGCCAAGCCAGATCTCAACACCTGTGTTGCAACGCTCGGAGATGTTGTTTGTCATAACAACGTCGACCATAGTTCTGTCTGCAACGGTAACACTCGACTGAGTGGTCCATGCGCAGTCGTAGATCTGATATGCGTAGTTGTGGTTGATGGTGAATTTTTTGCAGTTGTCCCAGTTCTGAACGGCATTTCCGAGCCAACCGCCTCCGAGCCAGCCGAATACGCAGTTCTGCACGGTAAAGCTTTCACTGTTTACGACCGCAATTCCGTGACCGCCGCCGTATTTTAGGCAGAGATTGTCAACGATGATGTACTTGCTGCCACCACCGACCATATCGGGACGCAGGGATAATTCGATGTCGTCAAAGTATTCGCCGGGGTTGCCGTATTCGCAGTACATATATACCGTAAGCGTTTCTTCGTCGTACCAGAATTCAAGGTTGTTGTGGAAAATATCCTTGTAGCCGGTGTAGGGAGTCGGGGGACATTCAACGGTTTCGATTCCGTTGAATACCGTGCCCTGATCGTGTCTGTTGCCCTTGCCGTCGGTGTATACGTGGATACCCCAGGCTTCACCTTCGTTGAATACGATGTTTCCGGGGTATTTGTCGTTTTCAAGAGGAGTGGTAAACGCCCATACGTTAGGTGCGTCTGTGAGCTTCCAGTTTTCAGCCCCCTCTCCGGGGATGGAGCCCCATATTTCGGGCTTTGGTCCTTCACCGTATGCCGAATATATAACGCCGTTTTTTAATTTCAAAATTCCGCGCCAGATTCCACCGCGCTCAAAGCGCACAACGTCATCCTTGCTGTACCTTGAGGAGCCCACCTTTTCGAGCGATTTCCACGCTGTTTCGGGCGAAAGACCGTCGTTTGAGTCGTCACCGTTTGGCGAAACATAATAGGTCTTTTTTGCCTGAGGAAATTCGGTGTTGGGGGTGTTGATGATGTCGTATTTGAGTGCTTCCGCCTGCGAAAGATAGGAAAGAAGCGTGTTTTCGTCAACGTCGGTTACTGTTTTATTTACGATCTTGAGATCGCTTTCTGCGAAATATTCCTCCTCTGTCATAGGGGTATACACGAAGGACTCCGCCTCTGCTTCAGTCTTGAAAAAAGCAATATAAGCAACGTCAAAATACTGCTTTGTTTCAAGCACCTGAGAGTGACCGCCCCAGAATTTAAGGCGTAGGTCGACTCCCTGATAATCGGGCTTGATTTCTACTTTTGCGTTGAGGTCTAAAGCGTTGAATACAAGCTTTTCAAGCTTCTCACTGCTTGTAACCTTGTATCTCGATCCGCCTTCTTTTCTCCAGGTTTCCTTGTTGTCATACATCATCGTGATGTCAACGCCGGGAGTTTTTGCATCGGTCTTGTATCCGACGGTAACAAAGGGGTATTCGGTTACGTTGAATTTGAGCACACCCGATTTGATCGTCATCATAAGCGCGCCGTTTCCGTAGGTACCGGGCTCAGCCTTTACAGAGGCATAGGGAACGCCGTCTGCCGTTTCAAGTACAGGCTGTACTGTCGTAAAGCTTGCGATCTCGGCATCGTAATAGATATCAAATGCCGAAAAAAGAGTTTTGATAGGTGCTTCGTCTGCCTGTATGAGTATAGGCAGAGCTGTTACGGTCATAATGATCGCAAGAAGCAGAGATAAGATTTTTTTCATTATTTTTTCCTCCGTCGGGACGAATTGTTTTCGCAACTTAATAAAGTCGCATATGCATAAATTATAGCATAAAAGTACGCTGTTGACAATTGTGAGTAATTACAATTATCAAGCACTTCTTTTAGGTAATAAGCACAAATATAAAGGCGGGCACCGGAGAGTGTCCGCCTTTATGTTTTATCCTATTTTTGCGCCGTCTTTGTCAAAGCTTACGGTGATTCCGTTTGCGTGTGACTTCATCATTTCGGCTGTTATTGTGATATTGCCAAGTCTTGATCTGACCGTGATCGGAGCTTTGGTTCTTGCAAGGTAATCCTTGATGGTCTGCGCGGGGATCACAAGCTCTGCATCCTTGTCCGTTTCGGGATAGGTGTATTCGATAACAACGCTCTTTATACCGCTTGTGAGATATGCGTCGGTGATCTTTCCCGTGAGGTTCTTGCCGAGAGTAGAGGTAGCACCCGAAACGCTCTGTCCGGTATATGACTCTGCTTCAGAAAGCGAGCTGAACATTGCAACGTATTCAATATCGTAGTGCTGTTCGCGCGAAAGAGTTTTGTTCCCCGAATTCCAGGGCTTGAGTCTGAAGCTTATGTTGGTTACGTTGGAGTTTTCGGGAGCGCGGTTGCCTGTAAGATCAAACAGGTTGAAAACGAGCGTTGAATCAACGTCCCCCTGTATCTGATTCGGCTTGCTACCCTTGAACCAGGTTTCCACGTTTCTCATCGACGTGTCCGTGTAAAGCAGAGTTATGTCGATCGGCGCGCTTTGCGAGTCGGTCTTGTATCCGACCTTTACAAAGCTGTTATCAAGTGGATTGAAGGGCATACCTGTTGACTTGAAGTAAAGTATCGCGTTGTTGTTGGTGTAGCTTCCCGCGGCGGCGGTGAAGCGCACGTACTTTTTGCCGTTTTCTTCAATAAAGCTTTTAGGCAGATCGCTGTCAAGCAGGTCTGAGTTGTTATAAAGCTCCTCTGCCGTGAATATTCTTTCGGATTCGGAGGAGATCGGTATGGTAAGCTCTCCGGTCTTTACGTCATATGCGGAATCCACGCCTGTATATTCGCCGGGGAGGATGTAATAGAATTTTGAGCTCGGCTTTTCGATGTTTTCCTTAAGCATAAGCTCAATAGTTTCCTTGTTATAAAGGTATTCGGTGTCATCGCCGGTAAGATCGCTCAGATTCTCACCTGTTCTTGCAAAGATCTTGTCAAGCTCCATAACGTAAACGTTATTGCTGTTTGTAAATCCGAAGCCTTCCTTGATATAGCGGGCGAGCAGACCGTATTTGACCGCGATGATATTGTAGTTGTCGTGTACGTTGTAGTTAATGTGCTTGGTATCGTTCTGACCTGTGCCGCCGTAGAAGAAGTTACCGCTCTTGGACTGACGCTGATGGCTCCAGCCGTAGCCGCCGTAGAAGGTATAGTTGTGGTGAAGCTCGATGTTTTCATATTTATGGTCACCGTTTACCGACGAGCCGAGCCAGAATTCAAGACCGGTATTTGAATACTTTGCAACGCATCCGGAAACCTCGACGTTTTTCATTGAAAGGGAAGCGTCAGCACCGCTCCATTGGGATGTCCAGCAGCAGTCGTATATCTGTGTAGCGTAGCAGTCACGGATGTAAAAGCCGTCGCAGCTTGCCCAGTTCTGTACCGCGTTGCCGAGTCGCACGAAGTTTGTGCCGTTTGTGTACTGCATAGATCCGCCGATGTATTCAAAAACGCAGTTCTGAATTGTACAGTTTGTGGCGTTAGACATACTTACGCCGTGTCTTCCATAATATCTTAAGCAGAGATTGTCAATAGTAACGCCGCGGCTCGAGCCCTGGAAGCCGTCCATCTTGAGCGCGATCTCAATATCCTTGAAGTAAGCACCCGGGTTGCCGTATTCGCAATAGAGATAAAGTCGCGAATCTACCCAGTTGTGATAATACTGAAGATTGTATTTAAGGTGTCGCTGATCATAGAATTTATACTGCGCGATGCCGTAGGTGTCGGCTCCGTTGGATACGGTGTCTATGTTAACGTGATTGCCGTATTGGTTTTTAATAGCCTTGATGCCCCAGAGCTCACCGCCGTTGAATACGAGCTGACCTACGTCCTTGGCGCTTGTGATCTTGGTATTGTATACCCATACGTTAGGGTAGCGTGTTTTTGACCAGCTTTCTGCACCCGAAGCGTTGACCGAGCCGTAAAGACGCGGCTTTTCGCCTTCTCCGTATGCAGAGTAGGTAACACCCACACCCATATTTATCGTTCCTCTCCAGAGACCGCCGCGTTCAAAGAGAACGGCATCGCCCGAGTTGAATTTTTGCCTGTTGACTCTGTCGAGAGTTTTCCACGCGGTTTCCGGCGATTTGCCGTCGCGGTTATCGTTACCGTTGTTTGAAACGTAGTAGGTTGTGCCGGTAACCGTGATGTTTGTGGGGGAGTTCTTGATCTTTTCGACAATTGCATCCGCGTCTGCTTCAAAGCCGGCAATTATATCGGGAGTGGCATGTTCCCAGAAAACTTCGCCGTCGGCAGATGCAAGCAGTGAAAAAACTGATGCAGTCATCAAGATTGCAAGGAAGAGTGCGAGAGCTTTTTTCATAGAGATTTCCTTTCACAAAATGTTTTATACCATAGCGATTATATCACAAAAGGTATTTGCGTGTAAACAATGCCAAAAGTGACTTTGAAATCGGATCGTGACTTGCAGTTCCGTTAAGAAAAAATCGCCATAATGGCTATATTATTGTACCATAATATTCTTAAGCGGTCAATTCGCATTTCACACATATTACAATTGAAATAATTGTCAAAATAAACAAAGCCGGTATTGTCTGTATAACTTATAGACATTACCGGTTTGTTTAAGATATATTAACGGAATTTTACCATTGCAGAGCTGTCAGAGCAGAAACTCCTTAAGCCTTTTCATCATAGCTGCGACCTCGGTACGTGTAGCCGAATTATTCGCTCTTACACTGCCGTCCTCGTAGCCGTTTATGATTCCATTTGAAGCACAGAAAAGTATACCCTCAAGCTGATCCTTTTCAAGATCTTTTATATCGGTAAAGCTTGTCTGTGTATCGATATTTATTTCTTTGATGCTTCTTGCATATCTTAGCATCATTTCCGCAAGCTCGGCTCGTGTGATTTTGTCGTCGGGTCTGAACTTATCGCTATGGCTTACAATACCTGACAGATACGCCCATTTTACACTGTTTTCATACCATGTGCCGGCATTTATGTCGGTAAACGGAATATCTGCGGTATCCTTGATTCTGCCGTTTGCCATTCGCATAAGCACAGTGACTGCCATAGCGCGTGTCATAGGTTCGTTCGGAGCAAATCTATCCTCGCTGACGCCGTTGTAATATTCGTTGAAGACAACGTAGTCGATATAGTCCCTGCCCCAGAAGCCCGCGGGGACGTCGACGAATCTGTCAGCCTCGCTTGCGGGAGAATATTCGGGTACCTCGTAAAAATTCTCAAGAGGAACCACGTAGTATTTTGAGCCTGCGTCTGCGCCGCTTAAGACCAGCTCACCAACGCTTTCGCGCGAAAGCTTGGGCTTGATCTGACCGCCCTTGTCCTCTCCTGTGAGCTTGCGGATTTTGCCGAGATATATGTTGCTGTTTACGATATAGACGTTGTCGTGGAAATTGTAGGTGTTCTTGCCGATCGACTGAGATGCGAATATCTGATGATTTGAAAAGAGCAGGACGTTGTTGTCAACTGAGTTGTTTTTACCGTTTGAAGTAGTACCGAAAATAAGATTTGCATCCTTTTTGTCTGCGGTACGGTCGCTTGTCATACCGTAGCCCATATAAAGGTTATAGTTTCCGCTCATTTTGAGGTTTCTGATGGGAAATTCCGTGTTTTCGTACTGAATATGCGGAGTGTTCCATATCTCAAGTCCGGTATTCGTGTACATAGCCACGTTGTTCGTAATATTAATGTCTTCCATTATAACGCTTTCGCCGTTAGAATCGCCTTCCCACTGAGTTGTCCACGCGCAATCGAACACCTGATATGCAAGGCAATGGTCTATAGTGAAATTATTGACGTTTTTCCATGCCTCAACTGCGTTTCCGAGTCGAGTGGGACGAAGCTGCTTGTTGTAGCTCTGAACAGAGCCTCCTATCCATGAAAAGATACAGTTTTGAACTGTGTAGTTAATCGGA
>JAFQPF010000025.1 GCA_017411885.1 Clostridia bacterium | reverse complement strand
TTTCTATTTTATGAAGGATACCTGCTGTGACAGCGCTCTCATAAAGGAAAGACTTGATATATTAAAGGGGAGTGAATTCAAGCTTCTCAACGCTAACTGTCAGACGCTTTTGCAGTCGCTACGCGACGGCGGCGCGGGATATTGCGGAATTATGTGCAATTATCACCCCAAGCTTTATGTGTGGCTTTGCAAAAACTATGAAAATGAGCCCGAAAAGGCAGAGCTTTTACAGTCCTTCTTCTGTATGAGCGGCTTTACCGAGGTTGGTCTTGCATACCCCCTTACCGCAAAATATCATATGTGCCTTGAGGGAATAGAAACCCAAAACCTCGCGCGTAACAGAAAAAGCGATGAGCTTACCGAATACGCAAAAGATTGTATGCGCCAGATGAAGCTTTTAAGTGATAAGATTACGGAAATGCTTTGAACAAAAGAGAACATAAGCGGCAAAATGCGGCTTATGTTCTCTTTTATTTCTCTGATAACGAATAGGAGAGTATTACCATACGGATGTTATGTTGTCGATATATGATATCATTAAAAACGCGCCCGGGCTGATGCTCGGGCGCGTTCATTTTGTTTTTTTACTTTGCGAGTGTGAAGGAGAGGATACCCTGATTACCGAGAGGATATACTATTCTGTCGCCACATATTCTTGCGATATCGGGATTACCCTTGAAGTTGTAATGTCCGATAACGCTGATATTGTACTTGCCGTTATCAATGTCAAGCTCTGACATATCGCAGATGTATACGTTGCCGAGACAACGCTCATTGAGAAGCATCAGATCGCCGTACATTGTAGCCTTACCGTAAACCTTTGTTCCGGTAGTGTTATTTGAGTAGTCGTAATGCGGAAGACTTGAGTACGAGGTCGAGGCGTCGCATTCGGACGGATCTACAAAGAAGAATTTGTTGTTCTGGATACCGATTGCATACCTGCTGTTCTTTCCGTTAAGAGCAAAGTAACCGCTGCCTGTTGCAAGACCACATTTGGGATTTTCATACATAAGCACGGGATTGCTATTTTCAGGATCGGTTCCAAAGTCGTACCAGAAAATATTGTTTGCGTTTCCGTATACGCAGGCGTATCTGCCGTTGATAAGCTCAGGCGAGATCTGACGCCAGTACATAAGTCCGGAGTGTCCGTTGTAGCCGCTACCTCCGGTACCCTCTCCTGCCCATCTTACGGGATTGTTGATGTCTGTAAAGTCAACAAGCTCGGAATGGCTTGAACCGGAGTCGCAAAGCACGTAGTTTCCATCGGGTGAGAGAAGTATAAACTTAACCGAGTAGCTTGTAGAGTTAAGCTTTGAAATATATCTCGAAATTTCAGTAAGCGTAAGTCCGTCATCCGAAAGCTCGTAGATCGCGATACCCTTAAGACCTTCTGCGGTATAAATTCTGTTGCCCTTGATTGCAATTTCGCTGACTATCGCACCTTCTACGGGGGCTATCTCCTTGATGACGTTAAGCTCTTCATCAAGAATCTTTATACCCTGATTACCGCAGGCGGCATAGATGTAACCATCCTTGTAAGTGACGCTGTATACCTGACCGCCGGGCATCACATGGATAGGATCAATAAAGCCCTTGCTTTCAAGATCTGCAAGATCAAGGTCGTAATAGTCGCCGGAAGGTTCATCGGGAGTGTTCGGAGAATAGTTGTTGGCTTCCCTGTAGATGATGTCTCCAAGCGTACTTGTATCAACAACAGCAAGACCTGTAGCGTTTCCGCCGAGGAACATTTTACCATCAGACATTGCAAATCCGTATACGGGCGAGTTGTGTCTTACGGTAGTATCATAGGGATAATACTTATTTTCGTCAACACCTGTGTGACCGTACATCTTTACAAGTGAATTGTACTTTGAAGCGTTCTTGTCCTGGCTTACAGTAAGCTCTACGGTAGCAAGACGTATAGGAGCGTAGGGATCGGTTACATCGAATATGTAAACACCGAGGTGAGATTCGGAAAGATATGCGTATATTCTTCCGTCATGCTCTGCAACCTTGATAAGCCATGAGTCGTAGCCTCTCATGTAATAGTGATCCTCGGTTTTTACCGAAGAAACGAGAACGGGATTTGTAACGTCCGAAATATCGTAAATATCAAGACCGTTACCAAGACCGTAACCGGTGTGGAGCGGATGGCTCTCGGCATTGTTGTTTGCATGGTGTCCTGTTGACGCATAGAGGTAGTTGCCGTATACGAACAGTCCATCTCCCTTACCGTCAAGCGGAATACCTCCGTTCAGAAGCACGGGGTTGCTGGGCTGGGAAATATCCCACACCTCAACAAATCTGCCGCCCCAGACTCCGGCGTAAACGGTAGTTCCGACGATCTGACAGGACTGAGCTTCTCCAATGCGGAAATTCGAATGGGTTTTGGGCATAGTTCTGTCCGAAATGTCGATACCCTCTGTACCGTGGGTTCTGTTTGTAATACAAGCGTAATTGCCTGATACCGAAACGCCGGTAGCATATTCAAGAGTATCACATCTGCCGAGCATCTTGGGGTTAGACTTGTCGTCAAGACCGATAACGAATGCACCGTCAACACGAGAGGTTACAACTGCAGTCGTACCTTCTTCGTTTATAGCTAACTGACGCACCTCACCAAGACCTGAAAGTGAGGAGATGAGCTTATTGTCCGATACTCTTACAACATAAAAATTGCCGTTTCCGATAGCATATATATATTCGCCGTCGGTTTCGATATCGAGACACTTTGTGATGATATCCTTTGAAATGTAGTTGTTATTTGTGTATTCAATGTATGCCTTTGTGTAAGGCTCGCAAAGGAAGTATCCGTTAGGAAGCAATAACTGCTCTGCGCCTTCGTCTGCTACCTTGATCTCAACACCGCCGAATTCAACACTGGAAGCAAGCTTGCCCATATTGAATCTTAAAGCTCCGACTGCATCCGATACTGTTACGGGAAGACCTATCTTTGTCCATTGTGTCGGAATGTAATAAGTATATTCAGCCTTTGTAGCGCCTGTGCCGGCTGTATTTGTAAGAACCGAGCCGGATTTTGAAAGAATAGAAGCCTTGACCGGAGTGGTCTTTTCCTTGGCTCTTGCATAGAAGATAAGCTGTACAATATCTCCTGCCTTAGCATTTATATCGTTTTCGGTAAGGTCACAGGTAATACCGAAGTTGTCGATCCCGGAAGCCTTATCCGACGTTGCTGTAACGGTGCTTAAGAAGCCGAGATTGTACGCCGCACTTTCCTGGGAAGAAACAGAGGTCTTCTCGAGGCTTCCGTTTGCATTTGTTACCTTGACATTGTTGATAAATGTCGATTCCGAATGAGGAAGATTTGAATATCCTGTCCAGGATGCAAGATGACGCGAAAGGATGACAACGTCCTCGGACGTTACCAATGCATCAGAGTTGACGTCACCTCTTACACCGTCGTTGAGCGAAATGAGTGTTTCGTATCCTGCCCATTTTGCAAGATAACGCGCAAGGTGTATGACGTCGAGCGCCGTTACCTTGTTATCGTTGTCAATATCTGCCGGGGTGTATATGTCAGCCGTGGCAAATACCGACAATGATGATACAATAATCAGAAATGCAAGTAAGTATGCAATGCTTTTCATTGAATTTTCTCCTTTATCAAAAATTATACAATAATTATAACAAATATTTATATTAATCACAATCCAAAAAACGAATAATTTTTATATGTTTTATTGACATCAAGGACTATTTGTGGTAGAATGTGAAAAAGGAGGGATATCGAGATGAATGAGTTTGGAGGATTTAAGGTAAAAGCCAATGAAAGGTATATTTACCACAGCTACAGAAAATATAATCGGATTTTATGCGTGTATGATGCAGGTATACTTTATACAGATGCAGCGTACAGACATACGAGAAACCCGAAATATCCCGACTATCTTTTTGAATACATTATGACCGGCAAGGGGTATATTGAACACGGCGATAAAAAATATACCGTAAAGGCGGGGGATTTTGTATTTATCCCAAAGGAATGTAACGTAACCTATTATGCGGATAAGTACGAGCCTTACAGTAAGCTCTGGTTTACTACGGACGGAGAGCTTACAGGTAAGCTTTGCGAGGCTTTTGATTTGAAAAACGAGGTTTACATAGTAAAAAAGAAGATGTATGACAAGTTTCAGCGTTTTTTCTATATTCTTGAACATGAGGGCTTTGAGCTTGAACGTGTCGCCAAGCATTTGCTTGGTATAATGATAGAGCTTGTCGGTGCGGGTAATACGCAGAACTCTTTGAAAGAGGATAAGGATGATCCCGGTCTGACCGATGTTGAGCAGATAAAGGCATATATTGATACGGTCGTGGATTTTGCGCCAACGGTCAGTCAGATAGCAGAGTATTTCGGACTGTGTGAGGCAACCGTTATCAGACGATTCAAAAAAGAATACGGAGAAACGCCTAACCAATACATAAAGAAACAGAGAATAAAAATGGCGGAAAGCCTTATACGAAGCACCGATTATTCGGTAACCAAGATAAGCAATCTGCTGAATTTTTGTTCGCAGAGTTATTTTTCGGATATGTTTTATAAGGAATACGGAATATATCCGACCGAATACAGAAGAACGCTTGCAAGTAAGCAGGAGAATTGAAAAAGAGAACAGAGGCGTGAAAATAACGTTTCTGTTCTTTTAATTTGTAAACTCTTTTCAAAATTCTTGAATAAAAGTAAATTTTGTGGTATCATATTCCTGATGTATTGTTCTACCCCCGCACAGACCTTTCATATACTTAATACGTATACGTAAGAAAGGATGAGAAAAAGGGGGAAGAGTATGTATCGTGAATATGACGCTTTTGAAGACAGCAGGCTATATAAAACAATGAACGAATACAGGGCAAAAAGAGAAGCGAGAATCGCGATGGCAACATCTGCGATGCTTGTTTTTATCGGACTTGCCTTAGGCGTGATACTGTACAGGATAGTCGGCGAGGATATAGATGTCGATCAGGACGCGCTGATCGGCACCTATTTCAGGGGAATGCTTGCAAATGCAAGCGGATTTGGCGAAAAGCTCAGGGTGATACTCGATTCGTTTTTCCACGAGCTTGCTTTTCCCGCATTTGTTTTTGTGCTTGGCTATACCGTGTTCGCGCCGATCGCCTGCGCGGCGATATGTGTCTGGGAAGCGGCGGTGTGCGGCTTTGCGATATGTATGCTTGAGTTCACCTCGGTCGGCGGAATATTCATAGAATCGCTTTTGTATCTGATAAGCCGTATAGCGATAATATCGATCTGCGTATCGGTATCGCTTCGCGCGTTTTTCTTTTCAAGAGCCTTCAACTCGGACAGAGTAGAGCTTAAAGACGTAATAAAAAGGCAGGACGCACGTGCCTACGCGATCGATTTTGTAATTTCGGCAGGCGTGTTGTTCGTGACCGTGATACTCACGCTTGTAATGATGAATTTCGTATAAAATATGCCGCAGAAGCGGCGAAAGAGGATGTCAATGAAAATTTTCGGAAAAGAATTCAAGCTGTTTAATTACAGCCTTGACGGAAAAGGTGTCAAAAAGGAAGTTGAAGGGCCGAAAAACCTTAAAAACTTTTTTGTAAGCTACGCGAGAAAATTCGGTCAGCTCGTCACCGTGAATATTTTTATGATACTCGGAAATTTCCCGGTGCTTTTGGCTATGCTTGCGTTAAGCGGTAACCTTAATACGCACTTAAGCGCGCCCGCCACAAAGCTTTATACCGTGCTGCACGGAGCGCTTGCGCATTCGGGCAACCCCGTGACAAGTGCGCTTCACGGAGTGTTCGGGCTTTGGGGTGATCTTTCGATCCCGACCACCGCGACTAACGTGATGTGGGCGCTCTCGCTTCTGTTTTTCGTTACCTTCGGACTTGTAAACGTCGGAACTACCTATATCCTGCGTAATATGGTAAAGGGCGAGCCGATATTTATGTGGTCTGATTTCTGGTACGCGATAAAGCGTAACTGGCGTCAGGGACTTGTGCTCGGCGTGCTTGACCTGATATTTATGCTCGTGATCGCATACGACATACTATTCTTCTATACGAATCTCGGAAGCTTTATGCTCGGCATTTTCTTCTGGTTCAGCCTCGTAATCGCCCTGCTTTATTATTTTATGAGATTTTATATGTATATCGTAATGATAACCTTCGATCTTTCGATATTCAAAATACTCAAAAACGCACTTATATTTGCGCTCTTAGGCTTCAAGAGAAACATTTTGGCACTTCTTGGAATGGTGCTTGCCCTGTTTCTTAACTGGTGGATGTTTTCGCTTTTCGTTCCGCTCGGCGTGGTCGTGCCGTTTATCATACTGTTTTCGACCTGCTCGTATATGGCAGCATACGCGGCGTTCCCGAAGATCAAGCAGCATATGATAGATCCCTATTATACGGAAGAACCTGAGGATACGGACTTCGAGCCGATATTCAAGGACAGAGGATAAATAGAATTTGACAGGGTATGCATTCGTGCATACCCTTTTTGCTGACGGCATAAAATTGATTTATTTTTGATAAGCTATTGTATTTTAAAAATGTTTGTGGTAAAATATGTAATGTGCCTGCATAGTTAAATGGATATAATAAACCCCTCCTAAGGGTTAG
>JAFQPF010000024.1 GCA_017411885.1 Clostridia bacterium | reverse complement strand
GCCCTTTATGAAGACGGCGATCCCATCGATTTTGGCAATACCGTCGCCGAGGTTGTTAACGTCAATGACCTCGGCACGGTAGATTCTGTTTTTTTCAAGCATTAAGCTTAACTCCTTGATTTATGAGTAGATAGCGTTTACAATGCGATCTGCCGGCGCATATGGAGTGCCTAACATATGCTGCAGGTAGAACATCGAAAGGTGGTTTACCGGATCAATTATCATCTGTGAGCCTGCGGCACCGCCCCAGCCGAATTCGCCGACAGGGCAGGGACGAAGGCTTAAGCCGCGGTCAAAGTGAGTGCGCACGCCAAGCCCATATCCGTATCCGGGACGGGCAAATTCCGCTGTGCGTACAGGATCTCTGAACTGATTTTCGCGCATAAGCTCAAGCATTTCCTCGCTTATGATGCGAGCACCGGTTCTGCCTACACCGCCGCAAGCAAGCGCGTCAATAAAGGTCGCGTAATCCTCAAGAGTTGAAAGTATACCGGCTCCGCCGCTTTCATAGCCCTCACCGAGCTTATATGGGCAGGATTTGTCTATCATTTCAGCCTTGCCAAGCTCAGCGTTGTAGCGGTACTGACACATAAGGCGGTCCTTTTTGTCATCTTCAAGCACAAAGCTTGTGTCCTTCATTTCGAGCGGATCAAAAATGTTCTTTTTAAGATATTCTCCAAAGCTCATGCCCGAAACGATCTCGATCACCGCGCCGAGCATATCGTGGCAAAGGCTGTATCTGTAATGCTCACCCGGGTCAAATTCAAGAGGCTTTTTTGCAAGAGCCGTCATTGTTTCAACAGTGGGGCAGGCGCCGTTATTCTTTTCTCTTACCTCTCTGATAGGCGCGCTGTTAAGATCATAATCAAGACCTGCAGACATAGTAAACAGATCAAGAATGGTTATATGTCTTTTGGGAGCGCGGAGATCGATTTCGCGGTTGGTCTTTACGTGTCTTACCTTAACGTTCTTGAATTCGGGTATGTACTTGTAAAGCGGGTCTGTAAATAATACCTTGCCCTCGCCGATAAGCTTAAGCATAGCCACGCAGGTGATTACCTTTGAACAGGAATAAATGTTGACGATATTGTCGTAGCTTATGGGGGTTTTGGCGTTGATATCGTTATATCCTGCCTTGCCCCTGTATATAATTTCGTGGTCCTTGAATACGATCATACTGCATCCGGGAGCACCAAGCTCTGTAAGATGCACGAGCAGATTGTCAAGATTCTTTGTGTTAAGATTAAATTCTCTCATTTTTTATCTCCTTAAGCGCAGCACGCCTGATAATATATATTAGTATACTAAATTTTACCTGCACGTGTCAAGACACATCAGTACTTTTTTGAATACAGATTATTTTTATATGTTTTTGAATTATTCACAATTATGTGTTATTATATTTAAATCACTATAACAACACGAAAGGACAAGGCAATGACAGTCGTAGTTACCGATGCTAAATACAGAGCATCGCTTGCCGCGGTGCGCTCGCTTGCGCGTGCAGGGCACAGGGTGGTGCTTACACAGACTGCGCGTGATATAAGGGCGAATGAAAAGCCGGTCGCGTTTTACAGTAAATACGTGTCGGAAGCTTTGCTTCTTGATGCTTCGGTAAACGATGAAAATGCTTATCTTGAAAAGCTTATCGCTGTGCTTGAAGGATACGACACACCGGTGCTTTTTCCGGTAGGCGCGAAAACCACCGCGCTTGTAAGCAGGCACGCGGATGAGCTTTCACGCGTATGCACCTTTACCGTGGCAAACGAGGATGCCCTTGCAGCTGCTAACGACAAAAGCCTTGTTAAAAGATATGCAAGCGCGCTTGGTATAAGAGTTCCTAAGGCGTATGAGGGCACACCTGATAGCTTTCCTGTAATAATCAAGCCGAGATGCGGCGAGGCATACGGACTTAAGGCAGAGGACAGATATATGATCGCTCACACTCCCGACGAGTATGCCGCAGCTTATAAGAAAATGGAAATATACGGCGGTGATCCGGTAGTCGAGGAGCTTGTAAGCGGAGATGGGATAGGTATATCCTTGCTTATGAGCAGAGAGGGAAGAGCCGTTTCGGCGATATGTCACAGGAGAGTCCGGGAATACAGCGTAAACGGCGGACCGAGTGCGTGCTGTGAAAGCTTTTATGATGAAAAAATGGTAGCTGATGCCGAAAGGCTTCTTGCGGAATTGGGCTTTTCCGGTATGGCTATGGTCGAATTCAAGGGCGAATATCTGCTTGAGATAAATCCGCGTGTATGGGGAAGCTTTCCGCTTACCGATAAGGCAGGCGCAAGCTTTGCCGACGATTATGTTAAGCTTTCGCTTAATGAAGAAATTGACCATCCGCTTGATAATTATAAGTGCGGTGTCAGAATGAATTTCCTGTTCAACGATATTGTCGCTTCAACAAAGCTTTTGCTTGCAAAGCATTGCAGAAAAGGGCTTGATGGCTTTGCGGATATTATCCTTGGCAGGGCGTGCGACGCGATATATGATAAAGACGACAAAGCACCGTTCTGGCAATTTGTCAGAACAAAGCTTTCGGGGAGATAATTATGAAATTAAAGCTTGATATGCACGTGCATACCGAAAAAAGCTTCGATTGTCTGCAGACGGTAGAGGAAATAGCCGCTGCCTGCAAGGAAAAAGGGCTTGACGGTGTATGTATCTGCGACCACTTCATTTCGCGTGAAGAAGATATACAGATAATAGACGGCGTGCTGATAATCCCCGGAGTTGAGCTTAATACAAACGAGGGACATATGCTCGGATACTGCACCGAGGGCAAGGTCGAGGTGGCGAAAACGCTTGACGAGGCGATAGATAATATAAAGGCGGCAAACGGTATTGCCGTTCTTGCTCACCCCTTCGAGCGCGTTATTGACCCTGCCGAGGTAGTAGAAAAAAGGCTTGACAGACTCGCGCCGAAGCTTGACGGAATCGAGGTTGAAAACGGCAGAGCCGATATGTACGTGTATGATGCAAATAAAAAGGCTCGCGCTCAGGCAAAAATCCGCAGGATGCGCACCTTTGGCGGAAGCGACGCGCATTTTATAAACGAGCTTGGAAACGCGTATACGGAGCTTGAGATCGACTGCGAAAGCTTGTCCGACATAACTCTTGAAAAATTAAGAAGCGCGCTTCTTGAAAACGGCGCGGATGCTTATCTCGCAAAACGTTCAAAGCACATAAATTCGGCAAGAAGCCAGTATATCCGCAGAAAAAAAAGCGGTGCAAGCCTTAAGGTATGGTGCAAATATTGGCTTTACGCCCTAAAATGTGTTGCCTACGATATGGGCTGGCAGTATAATCTCAAATGCGAGCTCAGCGATAAAAAGGATTAGACCGAAAGGGAAAATAAACCTATGTCAATAGTTGTAAAAGCCGGAAAGGTCGCGAAAAAAATACTTAAGCGCGCAGGCGTGATAAACACCGAGCACAGGGTAAGCTACGTGCGCCGTATAGAGCGCGTGCGTACAGATAAAAAGCTTTGTGCGATGACCTTTGACGACGGACCTATGAATATGCCGCCCGCCCCCGACTATTCGGGCGGCAGGGCGATGACCGATATTATTCTTGACGCGTTCAAAAAGCATTCGTTTCACGCCACCTTTGATATAATCGGCACGACAGAGCAGAACTATCCCGATAAGCCGGGAAAGCTCGGCTCCGCCGCTTGGGGTGGGGTGAAGTTTGACCATTACCCGGATATTAACGCCGATACACAGGGCGGTGCAGTCCACGCTCCGCATATCGTTCAACGTATGCTTGACGAGGGGCATGAGCTTGCAAATCACGGATACCGACATATTCTTTTCGGCAAAAAGCCGTTCGTGTACGGTCAGCGTGAGCATTTTTGCTCGATAGACGAGGTAGTAAACGATCTTGAAAGCTTACATAATTATGTTAAGGATAATTTCGGCTATGAAATGAAGCTTTCGCGACCGCCGCATTACGTCGACCGCATTTCAAATGGGCTTACGAGCTATGACGCTTACGCGCTTATGGGCTACGGTTATATGGCGGCATCCTTTGACGGTGGCGGATGGCTTCCGCAAGGCAGCGTAGAGGACGAAGCGCAGGCGATGGTGGATGTGCTCAAAAACGCGCTTGAAGCAGATGAAAACGCCCTTTGCGGACAGATCATATTCGGCAAGGACGGCTACAATATGGCAAAGCGCACGCCTGTCGCATACGCGATAGAAAAACAGCTTGCGCTTCTTGAAAGATATGGCTATAAGGTCGTGAGCGTAAGCGAGCTTATGAGCGAATCGCCGTTTGCCGACGTCGGACGTGAGTGCGATATATTCGATAAGCTTTGCGAGCTTGAAAAGACACGCGCGATAGCTTATACCGACAACACCTTAAGACTTGATAAGCGTATGACCTACTACGAGTACGCAATGCTTATGTGTCCAAAAGATGTGTGCGTGGATAAGCGAATAGAGAGCATTGCGCGTACCGGGAAATTTGTC
>JAFQPF010000023.1 GCA_017411885.1 Clostridia bacterium | reverse complement strand
GCCGGGGAATCCGAGCAGAGATATCTCATCGCTCATAAAGGTATAGCTCATCATAGAGGTAAGCTGACTGAAATCGCTCATATATACCTGTGAAAGCGCCACTCTGCCGTCTCTTACAGCGGCGTCCCAATCATCCCAGAAGCTGTTGTCGGTATTGTTCCAGTCGATCGTATCAAAGATACTCTTTTCATTAAGTGTAGCAGCATATTCAAGAACCTGCTCAAAGGTACCGTCGTTAAAGCTGCACTTGCCACTTCCAATATCGATAAATTCATCATACATAGCTGTAAGTACAAGTCTTATAAAGCTGTCGCGAGTCATATCCTGGAACACGGTCGAGCCCTCGGGAAGCGAGCTTGCAAGGCGCATAAAGGAATCCATATTCCAGTTATCCTTATATTCTCCGACTACGCTGTTAAGTCCGGCAAAGCCCTGTACGCTGTAGGTAGGTGTTATTCTGTAAAGCTTGCCGTCGGTTTCGTATGCCTTCAGCACGTTTGCTTCAAGCAGATCGCGTGAGATGCCTTCTTCCCCGTCCATATACTTATACAGATCCTCAAAAAGTCCCTTGGAGGCATAGCTGTCAAAGGGTAATTCCTGAGAGCAAACGAACAGATCAGGCACGTTTCCTGCCGCGATGTCGCCGTTCATTTTTGCAACCGCGTCCTCGTAGGTATATTCGCTGTCCTCGCCGTACTGTATACCCTCGGAATAATCCTTAAGCACTATTCTGTACTCATCATTATTACGGTTGAATTCAAACACCTGATTGCGGATGTTATAATTCATATAAAGCGCACCGAGAGTTATCAGATACTTGGGCTTTACCTCGGTGTCCGGCACGGGTGAAAGCTTTGTTAACACCATACCGCCTTCATCATTATCATAATTCCAGGTAGTGCAAATGAAGCTGTGGTTATCGCCCACTATCATCTGATTAGGATAGAAATTGAGAAGATCGGAGTTCATATAGTTAAGTAACTCCTCACTCTCTCCGGTTTCAAAGCTGTAGCCGTATATGCCGCTGTCAGCGGTATAATAGAGATCGTAGCCCTCCTTTGCGGTGTAATACTGACCGTGGCCTATGCCGGCAAAATCAAGGGGTTCGCCAAAGCTGCCGGTATTATTATCATATATTACAGCCTTCATATTGTATTCCTGATCGTTATACATAAGGACAAGTCCTTTTTGTGTATTGATCATAGAATTAAAATAGTTCGCTCCAAGCTCCTCAACAGTCTTTTTTAGCTTGATCTGCATATCGGCATCTATAACGTACATACCGTTATCGCTCATAAATGCAAGCTCACCGTTTTCAAGCGGAGTTATGTTGTAAATGTAGCCGTATGCACCGGGTTCAAGACCTAAAAGCTCGGTCACAAGCACGCGGTTTACTATGTTATACTCTGCATCCAGGTGAACAAAGTAGCTCTTGGATTCATAATAATCGGTTTCGGGATCGTAGAAATTTGTGTTGACTGTGGTATAAAAGCTTCCGTCGGGAGCAACCACGATATCGCCGAGATAGCTTTCCGCACCGTCCTCAAGTTCAAACTCAACGTCGAAATATTCGATAAAGCCAAGCTCATTATCAAGCCTTGCAAAGCGATTGTAATAGCCCTTTTCTTCATCGTATATCTGACCGTATACGATGTAGCCGTCGTCGGTCTTATAAAGCGAATTTACATACTGCATCCCCTCGGGAAGCGCATAGTTTTCACTTTTATAAACGTTTTCAACCAACTGCTTTTCTATAGTTTCGGTCTTCTTGCAGGCGCTCACCGAAAGGATGATCGCAAGCAAAAGAAGCACCGAGCAGATCTTAAGTAATATTTTCATAATATACCTCCGTTTATTAAAATTTAAGCTTTGACAACAGCTTTTCCACCGCACGCACGCAAGGTGTGAAAAGTGTAAAGAAGATCACCGCAATACCTGCAAGCACGATATAGTAAAACACCTTTTGCACGGCGTACACGTCCGATGCCTTAAGCGCAAGTATAAGCATCGCCTTTTCGTTATAGGAATACTCGGTATCGCTTGAATCGGTGATCATTTTCACCCTGTTTTCTCTGAGCTTATCAAGCTCTTTTCCCTTAAAGCGCGCTTCTGTATCCACGATCACGGGATCGTATACTGAAAGCAGCTCGCTTATGATGTTTTGTGCAAAATTGGTAATAGGATCGGGCACCATTGCTTCAAAGGTGTTAAAATATCTCTGGAGCGCTCCCGCCCTGAGTCCTGCCGATTCGGCGTTTATGTAAACACGCGGTTTTTCTCCGTATACCTTACTGTACACGCCGTCCGGTATTTTTGAAACTCCGCAAACGATATAGATATCGTTTCCGAGCTTTAATTCAAGTCCGACAATATTTTTCTGCGTACCGAAAAGCTGCCACGCGGCAAGCTCGTCTATGACTATCGCGTCTGTAAGCACGCTGTTCCGGTCTGGATATGCTCCCTCAACAAGCTCTATCGGATGAAAGACGAAATAGTCCCCGACGTATTCGGTAGCGTTTACGCTTGCACTTCGTCTGTTGTCTGCACTTTCAAGTGTGAGCACATTCTCACGCGACAGCGAATAAAGCGCATTGTCGGTTTCAATAGACTCTATCTTATATTTATCGGCGATATCGACCTTAAGCTTTTGATATTTATTTATGTCAAATGCCGCTTCTTCGGTCATATACGCCGCCAGATGCGTGCTGTCTGAAAGCTTCCAGCTTTGTGTGCTTTTGTATTCGATAAGCTCACACGGAATATTTACAAGCCATATCTGCAATATTCCTGCAACTACCGCGCACAAAAGCGTCAGAGCAAGTGCGATCAATAATACTTTTTTTCTCATATATCTACCTGTCAGTTTTTATCTGCAAGTCTGACCTGCATACCGTCCGATACAGGAGAGGATGAGGTCGTTATGATAAATTCACCGCCCATAAGCTCGCCCGAAAGTGCGCTTGAGGTTTCGTCGGATGCTATTACCTCAACGGCTACACGGCGCGCTATGTATCTGTTTCCAAGAGGGGTATTCTTTGATTCAACAACGAACACGAACTTGCCGTTGGCATCCTCTCTGAGTGCGCTGTTGGGCACTACCTTATCATAGCTCTTGGCTCTGTCGCCAAGGGTAAAGGTAAGATTCTGCCCTGCGGTAATATCGTCACCGACAACGTTTAACACAACGATCTTGCCCCTGCCGGGATTGGAGGGATCGTTTTTGAACGCGCTTACCGTGATCTCAGGCTTTGAGCCCCAGTAATAGTTCTGTATTTCCGCCTGCTCGCCGATACGTATTCTCTGGCATTGCTCATTTGTTGCGGAAAACTCCATCGTAAAGCCCTTTTCGCTTATGGCAACGCTTGCGATAGTTTCATCCTTTTTAAACTCCTCGCCTGCGCTGAAGGCTACGTTTGTAACCGTACCGGAAACGGGTGACACGATCTCGGTATTGACAAGCTCCTTTTCGATACGGCTTATTTCCTTTTGCTTTTGCGCTATCTGCGCTTCGATATTCTGAAGCTCAAGCTGCTTTATCTGCTCGGTATGCTCAAGATTACCCTTGGAAGTTTCCTTCTGGCGTTCAAGCTCGGAAATCTCGTGTTCAAGCTGCTTTATCTGCGCTTCAAGCGTCTTTGTCGACGTATCCTCGTTTATGTCGATATCGTCGTCCTTTGCGTAATCGCTCTTGAACTTTTCTATTTCCTTATTCTTCTTTTCAATAGCCTTATTCTGAAGCTTCACATCCGCTTCGATAACGTCTGCCTTATCGCGGAGGCGCGCGTATTCAAGCTTGCTTTCTGCGCTTTCAAGTTCGTTTTCCGCCTTGGTTTTATTAGTCTCTGCCTCATTTTTTATTTCAAGCAGCTCGGTAAGCTCTTCCTTGATATCGGCGATCTGCTTGTTAAGCTTGGCGATCTCCTTGGTGTTTTCGTTTTTCTTGCTTTCCTTATCGGCAATATCGCGCTTATAATCGTCGATCTTGCTCTGATATCCGGAGGTGGACTTTTTGGAGCTTACCGCATCCTCATAATTTGATTCCGCGATCTTTTCCGCAAGTGTAAGCGAATCGATAAGCGTAAGGTATTCGCCCTCGCTGCGCGTAATGCCGCCGGTCACGTCATCGTACAATGCTTTTGCCTCGTTATAGAGTCTTTGAGCCTCTGCCTTGTCTGTATCGTTGGCATCGGGGGTATTGTTCATTTTATCAAGGTAGCTTTTTGCGCTCTGCATTTCCTTGAAGAAATTATATTCGCGCTTCATAGCCGCAAGCTCGCTTACCGCCTTGGCGTGCGCCGCTTCAAGCGAGGATACGCTTTGGTTTGCAGAGCCCTGCGCTCCGAGCTTTTCTTCAAGATCCGCTTTTTTTACGTTAAGCTCTGCTATAAGCTCGTCAAGCTCCTCGTTCTTTTCCTCAAGCGCATCGATCTTGTCTTCAAGCTCGTCCGTCTGACCCTTGATCTTGTCATAGTCAGCTTCTGCCTTAAGATAGATCGCGTTTTCAGTTTCAAAGGTCTTTTTCGCTTCTTCAAGATCTGTGCTTATTTCTTCTACCGAATCGTAGGTAGCCTCATAGCGTTGCATTTTGCCCTTTAATTCTTCAAGCTCATCGTTTGGAGCTTCGAGCGCATCCTTCATAGCCTCAAGCTCCGCTTCAAGTGCTTCAAGGGCGGCTTCGTACGTATCGACCTTATTGTCGATCTTGTTTTCAAGCTCTTTTCTGCGTTCGATCTCGTCCTTTGCTTCCTTTATTGCTTCGCGCTTTTGTTCGATCTGATAATCAATGTCATCTTTTGTGCCCTCAGTACCCATAAGCTTCTGCGCCTTCTGGATTAAAAGCTGGTTGAGTGCCTGTCTTGCATCTGAAAGCGCGCTGCTTTCGTTTTCAACAAGCTTAAGTATCACCTGCCCGCGCTCTACACGGTCACCCTTATGGATAAGCACCTCCGCTATCTCGCGCGTTTCGTCTGCGGTAATGTTGTAATCCTGGTTTGCCGTTACGGTCGCGCTTGCGCGGATCCTGTCGTTTATCTGCTTATACTGCGTATACTGTGTCGACACCTCCGGCAATGAACGATTCATTATCGTATTTGAAAAGAAGGTGAGCAAAAGCATAGCTATTAAGAATATGATAAGCAGGTTTTTGATTATATCCTTTTTGTTGTTCTTTTTGTTTTCCATAATTGTCCCTTTCTTACTTGATACCGCCGGAATAGGATATTCCCTTTACAAGGTAATCCTCGCTGTACAAAAACAGAAGCATCGGCACTACCATATATACGGTAGCCGCCGCAAAGGCGATGCCCGTGTCCGCTGTGTTCAGGCTTGACAAGAACACCGACAGCGGATGCGCTTCTGTATCGCTTAGCATTATAAGCGGTTGCTCTACCATATTCCAATAGTCTATAAATATTAAAAGTGCTACCGAATAAACTATACTTGATGACATCGGCACGCATATATGACGGAATATCTTCCATTCACCCGCGCCGTCAAGCTTTGCCGCCTCGATCACCGACGGCGGGATCCTTCTCATAAACCGTGTCAGAATAAACACCGCAAAGGGTGAAAAGATGCCGGGCAATATTATCGCCCATCTCGTATTGAGTATACCAAGCGCCTCTGCAACTATGAAGTTTGGCACAAGCGTTACCTGGTATGGCATCAGCATTAAGATTATATATCCAAAGAAGATTATCGCGCGAAGACCGCCTTCAAATCTTGCAAAGCCGTATGCCGCCGCAAGTGCTACCACAAGCTGAAAAACCACTATCGGCACACAGTATAAAAGCGAGTTCCAGAACTTAAGTATGTAGGTCGGGCTTTTTATAAGTATGGTTGAAAACTGGTCAAACACGACCTTGTCGGGTATAAGCTTCAGATTAACCGTATCTGATATAAATGTGCTTCCCTCTTTACTTGCAAGGCTTGAAAAGACCTGTCCGTAGTTTGACGATATTTCGGAGGAGGACATAAAAGCGTTGGTTATCGTCAGCACGATCGGCGTTATTATTACAAGGGCAAGCACAGAAAGCACAAGCACCGACGCACCGGTAAAGGAGAGCCTTCGCAGATGCGAAAGCCGTTTGGTACGCTTCGCCCGCTTTATCAGCATATCGTTTATTACATTATTGTTCATAGGCATATTCCTTTGCATCAGTCGGCTTCGATATCACGCCCGAAGCGCGCGTCTATCCACATAAGAAGCGATATTATAGCAATCATCACGATGCTCATAATTATTGCCGCCGCGGACATTTTCTGATAATCAAGTCTTGCGTAGGTATTATTCATAAAATGCTGGAGCATATAGAGGTTTTCATTCGGATAATTACCTGTCAGAAGATAGACCTCGCGGAACACCTTGAACGAGTTTATAAGAGCAAGAAGTCCGACGAACAGTATACTTGAAGAAAGATACGGAAGCTTGAT
The DNA here is from genome assembly GCA_017411885.1 of Clostridia bacterium. The sequence goes on along the minus strand of JAFQPF010000023.1, from coordinate 1,359 downwards.
CTTAAAAAATATCCTCATTTTTGACGCACCGTCTATGCTTGCCGCGTCTATCATATCATTCGGTATCGCGGCTATCGCCGCCATAAAGAGGATCATATTATATCCGATATTTTTCCACAGATAAAGAAGTATTACTATGTATCTGCTGAAATCGCCTCGCAACCAGTCGACCGCCTCTATTCCGAAAGGGATAAGTGCCGCATTCAGCGCGCCGTTATAATTGAATATGACCTCAAAAATCAGTATGACCGATGCGGTAGGCACCATAAGCGGGCTTATAAGCACGGTCCTGAAAAAGCTTTTGCCCGGTATCTTATTCATAAGTATGCTTGCAAGCAAAAGCGGAATTATTATCGCAAGCGGAAGTGCCAAGGCTGTAAACTTTGCCGTATTTGAAGCGGCAAGCTTAAAGGAATTATTATCCATAAGCTTTACAAAGTTATCAAACCACACAAATTCTCCGCTTACGGGATTGTCGATCATCGCGTAATATATTACCCTTATAAAAGGCAACACGAAAAAGACCGCCGCGCCGAGCGCGCTCGGGAGTATGAACAATGATGTTTTTAAGCGTTCTTTCCGCTCACGCTTGTTTATTCTCTTATCTTTTTTGATCTTTTTCATATCTTTTGCCTTTATATAGCTGTTCCTTGGGGGCAGAACGCCCCCAAGGTGTTAAGCTTAGTTAAAATATTCGCTTACGAATGCGGGAACCTTGCCGTTTATAAACTCAGCTCTCGCAGTACCGTTACCTTCGCTTGAATAGGTTACACGCTCGGGTGTGCCTATAGCGTTGCCGTATTCGTCGTAGGTACATTCGTTTTTGGTGTTGTATTCATAGTAGGTAAAGTTGTAAAGGACTCTGTATCTGTGCTCAACAGTATTGAAAAACGAGCTGTACTGACTGTAAATATCGTAGGTGTCAAGGCTTTCAAATATTTCATTAAGCTTAGCCTCGTCGTCCTTTACGGTAAGCACCTTGCCTGTCTGATAATCGAATATATGAACCGTATTTATCACGCTCGCAAGGTCGCGCGCGTAGTCTACACTGTTAATTATACCACACTCTTTGAAATATTCAAGAGTATTATGGAATTTAGTGGTGATGGGAAGGCTCATATTTGACGAATATCCCAATCGCGCACGTATATCTGTCCGATAACCGGCGCGTTGTAGGAATCAAAGCTTATGCTTTCGATATCCTTCTCATAAGCCGCAAAAAGCTCTTCGTGAAGCTCGGGATCATATCTTACCTGACTGTAATCGTTAAAATGAACAAGCTTTTCGTCACCGACGGTCACGCCGATCTTTTCGTCCTTTATTATATTGGGGCGAAGCTCGACCGAAAGGCGTGAATAT
>JAFQPF010000022.1 GCA_017411885.1 Clostridia bacterium | reverse complement strand
CTGCTGCCAGTTAGTTAAAATAACAAGTCCCCAGAAGCCGTATTTTGCCGCATAGGTTATATCAACGCCGAAATATCCGAGCACACCGTTTATAATTATCTGCCATATATATCCAAGCACAATGCCGCCGATAAGATTCGGCATAAAAAAGCCTGTCCTGAATCCGTTTGTACCCTTCATAGGGCGTGTCAGTATAAGGGCAAGTGCAAACGCGAGTACGTTTATGCTTATTACCGAAACTACCGTAAATTTCACGGTAAACCAAAGCGCGTTTAAGAAGTCCGAGCCTTCGCTGAATATCTTAAAGTAATTCTCAAGCCCGACAAAGCGCGCGTTTGTAACGGTCGTAAAATCGCAAAAGGACAGATAAAGACCGATTACAAACGGCGCTATAAATGCAACGAAAAAGGCGATGACTGTTGGAAATAAAAATATGGGAAAATATTTACCAACGTATTTTTTTATCATCTCTGTTCCCCTTTATCGCTCGCTTTCCTTTTTCCAGTCGCTTACAGCGTTATCCCTTACCTCGTTCCACGGCTTTGTTCCCTGCGCATAGGATAATAAGCCTGCGCCGAATTTATCCTTAAAGGTCTGGCTGGGGAAAAGCGTGAAGTTCCAATCCACGTTATATTTGTCCTCGCGGTTCATAAAGTCTACGACCTCGCGCGCAAGAGGATCGTTCGGGACCTCATCTGTATCAAACGAGGTAAAGGGCGTGATAAAATCAAGCTCTTCTGTAACGTATCTCTTGCCCTTTTCGCTTGTGAAAAGCCAAAAGAGGAAGTTTTCAGCAAGCTCTCTTTGTTCTGTTGTAAGATTCTTGTTAATAGCAAAATAGTTTTCGGTACCGATACAGAGTCCTTGCTTTTCTTCGCCCTCGATGCCCATATAGATAGGCATAAATTTAATATCGTTTTCATCAACGGTATTGCCCGAAACACCCGATATCTGACTCCACGCCCAGTTTCCGTTCTGGACCATAGCGCATCTTCCGAGCGCAAATTCCGCCATTGAATCGGCTACCTGCTTGCTTCCGAGTAACTTCGGATCGCTTACTGAATTATTAATATAAAGATCAAAAATATTTCTGAACTGATCTGCATACATAAACTCGATCTCACGCGTTTCATCACCGGTAAGGTCTATATCGTTGTTTTTGAATTCATAGTAGATCGGGATATTGGCAAGGTGAGTTGTCCATCTCCAGTCCTCACCGGGCTTAAGAGAGGTGGAGGCAAACACTCCATCGATTCCAAGCGTATCCTTAAGTCTTGTCATATCTGTAACCACAGAAGAAAGTATCGCAAATGAATTTATATCCTCAACATCATCAACGTCCACCTGCTTATCGGGGCTGTCAAAATATTTTTGCATTATGCTGTCGTTATAAATAATTCCATACCCCTCAACGACGTAAGGTATGCCGTACACACCCGTGTCATCGCTTATTGCAAGGCTTTTATCGCTTAACAGTCCGTATATCTTTGAGTTTGAAAGATCCGCGCAATAATCCTTCCACGAGGCATATCCGCGGGGTCCGTTTATCTGGAATATCGCCGGCGCGTCAGCCTTTGCGATCTCGGATTTCAAGGTCTGCTCATAGGTGTTTGACGCGGCGGTGACAACGTTGAGCTTTATTCCCGTTTCATTAAAATAATCGTCTGCTATACGCTCGTACACCTCCGCGACCTCAGGCTTGAAATTGAGGTAGTAGACGCTTTTTTCATCTCCTCTTCCCATACACGAGCAAAGAAGCATTACAAGCGTTAATATAATTATGCACAGCGCTGTAAACTTAATTTTCATAATACTGTTTCCTTTCGGCATTTTAATGTACGTTTAGTTTGGCTCATGTCAGAAAAATTATACGCAAAATCCGCAATTTCACTGTTTGACAAATAAAAAAGGACCTGTAAAAACAGATCCTTTAATCATTTGCCGTTATTCGTATTTAACCTCAGCTTCACCCTTGACGTAAGCTTCGGTTATGATTACCTTCTTTACGTTTTCAAGCGACGGCACGTCGTACATAATGCTTCCGAGGAATTCCTCCATTATTGAACGAAGTCCGCGCGCGCCCGTATTACGGTCTATTGCCAAGTGGGCTATATGCTCAAGAGCTGCAGATTCAAACTCAAGCTCAACGTTATCCATACCAAACAGCTTTGTATATTGCTTAATTATAGAGTTTTTAGGCTCGGTAAGCACTCTCACAAGCGACTGTTCATCAAGATTGTCAAGCGATACTATAACCGGAAGTCTGCCGACAAGCTCGGGAATAAGACCGTACTTCACGATATCGTGCGGTATTACGTCCTTATATATTCCCTCTGTAAGCTTTTCTTCCTTTTTCTTTATCTCGCCGAAAAAGCCTGCCGTGCTTGAACCGCGTCTGCGTTCAATTATCTCATCGATCTTATCGAAGGCTCCGCCGCATATAAAGAGTATATTCGACGTATCTATCTGGATAAACTCCTGATTCGGATGCTTTCTTCCGCCCTGCGGAGGCACATTTGAAACCGTACCCTCAAGTATCTTAAGAAGCGCCTGCTGTACGCCCTCACCCGACACGTCACGCGTGATCGAGCGGTTTTCGCTTCTTCTTGAAATCTTATCGATTTCGTCGATATAAATGATGCCCATTTCTGCGCGCTTTATATCAAAATCCGCCGCCTGTATCAGTCTTAACAGGATATTTTCAACGTCCTCGCCTACGTAGCCCGCCTCTGTGAGTGTAGTGGCGTCGGCGATAGCAAAGGGCACCTTTAGTGTTTTTGCAAGCGTTTGTGCAAGGAAGGTCTTACCTACGCCGGTAGGTCCGAGCAAAAGGACGTTGCTCTTCTGAAGCTCAACACCGTCGTCGTCATTCTTGCCGTGCCGCTTTTCCGACTGCAGTATTCTCTTATAGTGATTATACACAGCTACCGAAAGGGCGCGCTTTGCCGCGTCCTGTCCTATAACGTATTCGTCAAGTGAGCTCTTTATCTCACGGGGCTTGGGAAGCTCGTCAAAGGAAAACTGTGAGCCCTTGTTGCTCTGCTTTTCCTCTTCGCCTATGATACTGTAGCAGGTATCAACGCATCTGTCGCAGATGCAAGCACCGTATGGCGAGGGAATTATAAACGAAACCTCGTTTTCGCTTCTTCCGCAAAAAGAGCATTTCATTGTCTTCTGATCATTTTTATTATTTGCCATTATTTTACCTATTAAAAACTCAGCGTTGCCGGGGGCAACGCTAAGCTTGTATTTTTGTTTTTCTGCGGTTTACTTAAGCGATTCCCTGTTGACAGCAACCTTGTCTACGATTCCATATTCAAGTGCCGCCTGTGCCGTAAGCCAGTTATCGCGGTCTGTGTCCTTAGCAATAACGTCTATCGGCTTACCGGTATTTTCAGCAAGGATGCTGTTAAGTCTGTCGCGTGTACGCTTGATGTGGTCTGCCGCGATAAGCATATCAGACGCCTGACCCTGCGCACCGCCCAAAGGCTGGTGGATCATTATTTCGCTGTTGGGCAGAGCAATTCTCTTTCCCTTTGCTCCGCTTGACAGAAGAAACGCGCCCATACTTGCCGCCATACCGATACAGATAGTGGAAACGTCACACTTTATATAGTTCATAGTATCATAGATCGCAAGACCGTCCGATACCGAGCCGCCGGGGCTGTCTATATAAAGGTAAATATCCTTATCCGGATCCTGTGACTCAAGATAAAGCATCTGAGCCACCACAAGCGACGCGGTCACGTGATTGACCTCATCTGCCAAAAATATTATTCTGTCGTTAAGAAGTCGTGAGAAAATGTCAAACGAACGCTCTCCGTGAGCAGTTTGTTCAATAACCATTGGTACGAGTGACATTATTTTACCACCTTTCAATTGCTTGGCGGTAGGTACTCAGGCGTTTTCGCCCTCATCCTTCTTAGCCGCCTTTTTTGTTGTAGTTGTCTTCTTTGCAGCAGGCTTCTTTTCTGCTGTTTCTGCCTTAGCTGTTGTCTTCTTAGCTGCAGGCTTCTTTTCTGTTGTTTCTGCCTTAGCAGCTGTCTTCTTAGCTGCGGGCTTCTTTTCTGCTGTTTCTGCCTTAGCTGTAGTCTTCTTAGCTGCAGGCTTCTTTTCTGTAGCTTCTTCAGCCTTAGCAGCTGTCTTCTTGGTCGTTGTCTTCTTTGTAGCCGTCTTCTTCTCTGCAACCACCTTAGCCGCAACCTTAACAAGCTCAACCGCCTTCTTTACCTTAAGGTCAGCAGCAACGCCCTTATCGTCTACAACTTCCTTGATCTTTTCAACCTCCATAGAATACATCTTGGACATATCCTCGTATTCTGCGGCGATCTCTTCGGCGCTTGCTTCAAGCTTTTCAAGCTCTGCGATCTTTTCAAGTGCAAGACGTGTCTTTACCTGACGCTCTGCCTGAGGCTTGAACTGATCTCTCATCTGATCGAGAGTCATACCGGTATACTTCATATAAGTACCGATGTCAAGTCCCTGCATTCTGAGACGGTTATCGTAATCTCTGAGCATATTCTCAGCTTCTGCCTTGAACATAGCCTCGGGAATATCTGCTTCAAGCTTTTCGATAAGAGCATTGATGATCTGCTCCTCAACGCCTGCGTCTGCTTCCTTATTCTTTCTATCAGTGATTCTTGCCTTGATATCGTCCTTATATTCATCAAGCGTATCAAAGCCGTTGTCCTTTGCAAATTCATCGTCAATTTCAGGCATTTCGTTGAACTTGATGCCGTGGAGCTTGATCTTGAATACAGCCGCCTTGCCTGCAAGCTCAGAAGCGTGGTATTCTGTGGGGAAGGTTACGTTGATATCGAATTCATCGCCGATATTCTTACCGATGATCTGCTCTTCAAAGCCGGGGATAAAGCTGCCCGAGCCGATAACGAGAGACTGATGCTCTGCCTTACCGCCATCAAAGGGTACGCCGTCTACCGAACCTTCGTAATCAATATCTACTTTATCGCCGTTTTCAACTGCGCGGTCTGTAATATCTATAAGACGCGAAGCCTGTACTCTCTTCTGTTCAAGCTCTGTCTTGATATCCTCTTCTGTAACCTCAACAGGTGCCTTTGTTACCTCAATGCCCTTATAGTCCTTGATTTCAACCTCGGGCTTTGTGTATACTCTTGCCTTGAATACAACACCGTTATCGTCGATAGATACGATATCAAATTCGGGCATAGACACGAATACGAGCTCGCAATCCTTTATAGCAGCTTCGTACGCATCGGGAAGAATCTCGTTTACCGCGTCCTCATAGAAAACGCCCTTGCCGTACATCTTTTCGATGATAGAACGGGGAGCCTTGCCCTTACGGAAGCCGGGAACGTTGATTGATCCGACCTTGCTCTTATATACCTTTGCAACTGCCTTTTCAAACGTTTCCTTATCCGCGGAAAATTCGAATTCCACTACGTTTTTTTCGGGATTTGTAAGATTTTTCAAACTCATGCTGTTATTCCTTTCGTTGCGGATACTTTGTTTTACACAATAATCCATAATATAGCATTACAGATTAAATTTTACATAAATTTTCTTCTATTGTCAATAGTTTCGACGATTTTTCTTGATTTTCTGCCTTTGATATAAATTTATGGCAAAATTTTCTTTTCTTTCGGTCATTTTTACAATAGTTTACCCATTTGTCTGCCTTATCATCAGCGGAGTAAAGTTTAAGTAATCTGCCGAGGTAATATAAAACTCTATTCCATCAAATTCAAAGTGCGGCGGAAGCTCGTATGAGGAGTGTATATGCCCGAAATAGCATCTTTTTACGCCATACTTTGATAACAGGTCCACTATCGGTCTGCACACAAAGCTTCCCATTACCGGCGGAAAATGCAAAAATGCAAGCATTTCGGCATCAGGGTGTTCTTCCTTTATACGCGCGCCCTCCTTGAGGCTCATTTCAAGTCTTATGACCTCACGTGCCACGATCTTATCAAAATCGGCACTGTCGGGGGCGTTTTTATTGTTTTCATCAATATACCAACCGCGCGAGCCGGTGATAACAAAGCCGTTATCATAATAAGCGTTGTTATACAGAAATTTTATAGAATCTATTTCAAGCTCATCAAGAAGACCGTTCAGCTTTTTCATAGAGGTCCACCAATAATCGTGGTTTCCCTTGCCTATGAGCTTTTTGCCGTTAAGTGCGTGGATAAACTTAAAATCCTCCGCGGCGCCCGTGTATGACATAGCCCAGGATATATCCCCTGCTATAACTACGGTATCCTCTTTATCCACGACCGAATTCCAATTCTTCTTAAGGCGCTCGGTATAATTCTGCCATCGCTTGCCGAACACGTCCATAGGCTTATTATCGGACAGCGAAAGATGGGTATCTGAAAGTACGAATAAAGCCATAGCTCCTCACTTAAAGTAGTTTTTGACGTCTTTTTTGATTATTTTATGCCAAGCTCTCCCGAAATCTCATCAAGCATATCTTCCTTGTCTATCGTCTTCTTGAATCTTACCTCACGCTTATCAAGTCCCGAAAGAGGTGCCGGAATAGCGGTAGATGTGATCTCTGAAAGCTTATCAAGTGCTTCAAGCGGATCACAGGTAATACTGTCATCAAGAGACGCAAGCACGTCAAGCGCGAACTTAT
>JAFQPF010000021.1 GCA_017411885.1 Clostridia bacterium | reverse complement strand
GCCGTACATAAATCCGAGCCACGAACATACACCCGTGCCGCATGTAGCCGCGCCGTTTACGATCGTAATGAGATCGAGCGATATCGAGAATGGACCAAGCTTTATAAAAGCGCCCATAAACTGAAGAATAATGACAAGAGCAGTAAGAATAGCTGTGAGAACGAGCTTTCGGGTGTTGGTTTTCAAATATATCACTCCTAAGACTTAAATTACGGCTATATTTTAACAAAAAAAGCGCCGATTGTCAAGAGTTGTGCTTAATAAAACTTGACATAAGCGCTTGTCCGTGTTATAATTTAATGTAAAGTTATTTTTTCCACGTGGATTTGTGAAAGGAGAAATTCCGCTTCGCGGAATATGTTAAAGAATGCATTGGTCAGATGAAATTGCACAAAAAATTATAGAACGCAATCCCGATAAAGAGGAGTACGTTTGCGCGGCAGGTGTAAGCCCGTCCGGCTCGGTACACATCGGTAACTTCAGAGATTTTGCCACACCGTGGTTTGTCGTTAAGGCACTTGAAAAGAAGGGCAAGAAGGCAAAGCTTTTGGTTTCGTGGGATGAATTTGACCGTTGCCGTAAAATTCCCGCCAACGTACAGGCGGTAGTCGGAAGCGATTACGATAAATACATCGGATGCCCCTACGTTGATATTCCCGACCCGTGGGGATGCCATAAGAATTACGCCGAGCATTTCGAGGAGGAGTTCCTTAAGGGAATCGAACCCTTCGGAATGAAGCTTGACTGCCGTTATCAGGCAGAAATGTACCGCTCCGGTAAGTATACAAAGGATATAATCGAATCGCTTGAAAAACGCGGAGAAATATTCGAGATACTTGATTCCTTTAAGACCAAGGATAACACCAAGAGCGAAGCCGAGCTTAAGGCTGAGCACGATGCGGCAAAGAAGGATTACTATCCCGTAAGCATCTTCTGCCCCGAATGTAAGACCGATTTTACTACCATCACCTCGCTCAGCGATGATTGCACAGAGGCAGAATATACCTGTAAGTGCGGACACAGCGGTCACTTTAACTTCCTTGAAAACTTTAACTGCAAGCTCGGCTGGAAGGTAGACTGGGCTATGCGTTGGAGATACGAGGGAGTTGACTTTGAACCCGGTGGAAAGGATCACGCCGCGCCTACCGGATCTTACAGTAACTCAAAGATTATTTCAAAGGATATTTTCGGATTTGAAGCACCCATATTCCAGGGATACGAGTTTATCGGTATCAAGGGTATGACCGGTAAGATGTCAAGCTCGTCCGGACTTAACCTTACTCCCGAAACGCTCCTTAAGCTTTATCAGCCCGAGGTGCTTTTGTGGCTTTATTCAAAGACAGAGCCGACCAAGGCGTTTGATATCTGCTTTGACGACGGTATTCTGCGTCAGTATTTTGAATTTGACAAGATGCTAACCGATTGCAGAGAGGGCAAGGCGAGTGAGCTTACGCAGGATATAATGTATAACTGTAAGGTTGAGGGCAGAGAGCTTGAAACCGTGCCTATGTCGCTTATCGTACAGCTTGGCTCTATCGTAAACTTCAACGTTCCGATGCTTGAAACCGTGTTTGAAAAGATAGGCACTCCTTACACGGAAAAGGACTTTGCGGACAGACTCGACAGAGCAAAGTTCTGGCTTGAGCAGTGCGCTCCCGATCAGGTTAACAAGCTTCGTGTAACACGTAATTTTGAAGTCTTTGATACCCTTACAGACGACGAAAAGAAGGCAATAGAGCTTCTTCACGCATACATCGCCAAGGGCGGTTATACGCTTGATGAGCTTAATACTGAGCTTTACGATATCCCCAAGCAGGTGTATGGCACCGAAATGGGTGACAAGGAGCTCAAGGGTATACAGGGCGCGTTCTTCCGCACCGTATATAAGCTTCTCATCGACAGAGAAAAGGGCCCCAGACTTTATTTGTTCCTTTACGCGATAGACCCCGAAAAGTACGTTGGCTTACTTGATTTCTCGTATCCTCAGACAGAAGAAGAAAAGCTTGCCGACGCACCTGTTGAAGAAGAATGCGTTGAGTGCGAAAAGGAAGAGATCGACCGCGAACCCGATCCGGTCGCTCCGGTCAAGGATCAGGTCACAATCGAGGATTTTGACAAGATCGACCTCAGAGTTTGCGAAATACTCAAGGCGGAAGGCGTCAGAAAGTCGCATTCTTGCCTGAAGCTTACCTTGTTTGACGGAATCGGCGAAAGAGTTATTATGTCTTCTATAAAGGAAGAATATTCGCCCGAGGATCTCGTGGGTAAGAAGATCATAGTAATAGCAAACTTGAAGCCCAACCGTATCTGCAACGTAAATTCGCAGGGTATGCTTCTTGCAGGAACGAATAACGCTTGCGGATGCAAGGTCATATTCGTAGACAGCTCTGTTCCCGCGGGAACTCCTATCAGATAAATTTGTTATACCAGCTCCGCCGGTTTCCGGCGGAGCTTTTTAATTGCACATATCCTCAAGCACATCCTTGAGATGGCATGGTTCAAGAGAACCGAGACACATATTTTTAAGCAGGTTTTCAATGCTTGATGCATCCGCACATAGCTGTGCGCTGCTTGCTTCTGTCATATTATCTCCCATATAACGCTCTATGGCGATCTCAAAGTCGCGCTCTGATAAATATGTGGCACGGTAAATAAGTATTGTATCATTGTTCAGATTCTTGACTGCGCGGATGCTGTGGATGCTTTGGGTTTTCATAATTTCCTCCGGGATAATTTGCATTATCGGTGACCAAATTTTTCGACGTCGTTTATCACAAGTCTATTGTATCACACTTTTTGCTTTGTGCAAGCCCCAATCGTATGACAGCTTTCGACACATTTCTTTTATATGCAACATAATAATTATTTGTGTCACATATTTTTCTTTAAAATGACATTAAAACGCATTTTTTGCCGGAAATTTTTTTCGAGTTTACAAATAGGTCATAAAACAAAAATAGCCAAACTGTTAATAACGGCATTTTTCTGATGAACAAATTGAAAACGCCGTGCACAGAGTGTTGAAAACCACCTTGAAAAAACTCAAAAATTGCCCGGTTTAGTGACATATCTGTCGGTTTTGTCGGCAAAAATGATAGGATTTTTTTTAGTTAAAAAACGTAATGTTATTGTATTTTATTATAAAATATGATACAATGTAGTTACCGATCCCAAAAACTGATAAAAATATAGCTTTTGGGATAAATGCTTGCGCTTTGCGCAGTTATTATTTGGAGGTTTATTATGAGCGAAAAGTATATGGACAAAAATCTGCCCGTAAGTGAGCGCGTAGAGGACCTGCTTTCGCGTATGACGCTTGACGAAAAGATCGGTCAGCTTCATCAGGAGCAGCTTACCGCATCCCGCTTTCCCGAGGTGACCGAGCTTGCTAAAAAAGGTATGCTCAGCTCGTGCATACTCGCGTTTTCACGTTGGGCGGGTAATGAGGAACAGGAAAAATTCCAGCTTGCTGAGCTTAATAAGGTACAGCGCGCGGCAATGGAACAGTCAAGACTTCATATCCCGGTAATTTACGGACGTGATATCATTCACGGCTCGGTTACAGAATTCCCGATCCCGCTTGCGCTTGCATCCACGTGGGATGCCGATATAATCGAATCGGGCGGAGCTATTATGGCAGAGGAAGCAAGATACGACGGTATCCACTGGACATACGCTCCCATGCTTGATATGTCGCGTGATCCGAGATGGGGACGTATTGCGGAATCTCCCGGAGAGGATACCTGCCTTGGCGGAATGTACGCAAAGGCGATAGTAAAGGGTATCCAGGGTGATGACGTGCTTCACGGCAAGAGAATTGCCGCTTGCGCAAAGCACTATATCGGATACGGCGCGTCCGAGGGCGGACGTGACTACGCAAAGGCGGAAATATCCGACTATGCGCTTAGAAACTATTATCTTGGTAACTTCAAGGCGGCTGTAGACGCAGGCGTTGCTACAGTAATGAGCTCGTTTAACGAGATTTCCGGTCAGCCCACCTCCTCAAGCCCCTATCATATCAAGCAGTTGCTCAAGGAAGAATGCGGCTTTGACGGATTTGTTATAAGCGACTGGGATTCTATCAAGCAGCTTGTTAACCAGAAGGCGGCAAAGGACGATAAGGAAGCCGCTATGTACGGTATCAACTCGGGTATCGATATGGATATGGGTGACCATCTCTATATTACATATCTCAAGGAGCTTATAGAAGAAGGAAAGGTTTCAATGGAAACCATCGACGAATCTGTAAGACGCGTGCTTGCGGTAAAGTTCAAGATCGGACTTTTCGAAAATCCCTATTTCGCTGAAGAAAATACCACGGATAAGGTATTCACTCCCGAATTCAAGGAAAAGGCACTTCTTGCGGCAGAAAGCTCAATGGTTCTTCTTAAGAACGAAAATGATCTGCTTCCGCTTAATAAGGAAAATAAGGTCGTTGTTACAGGTCCTCTTTGCAGAGAGCGCGATATGATGCTCGGCTGCTGGTCGGGTCCCGCACGCGGCGCAGACTGCATTTCCTTTATCGAGGGTATGTGGCAGGTTGCAGGCAAGGATAAGATCATATATAAGACCGGCGACCACGCGGACAGTATGTACAGCGGTATAACAGGTGCTGATACCGTAGTTATCGCGCTTGGTGAAAGCAGACACCTTACCGGCGAAGCAAGAAGCGTTGCTTCAATCGAGCTTATGCCTTATCAGGTTGAATATGCTAAGTTTGCCAAGAGCCTTGGCAAGAAGGTAGTAGCAGTAGTATTCTCGGGCAGACCGCTTGCGATAACCGACCTTATGCCTTACTGTGACGCAGTGCTCTGGGCATGGCATCCGGGAACGATGGGCGGACTTGCGGCTGCAAATATCCTCTATGGAGAATTTAATCCCTGCGGTAAGCTTTCTGTAACACTTCCGAGATGCACAGGACAGATCCCGATATACTATAACGCACCGAGCAACGCAAGATGCTACAACGGTTATTATTTTGATACTATCAACTACGCAGATACAGTAGACACACCCCTT
>JAFQPF010000020.1 GCA_017411885.1 Clostridia bacterium | reverse complement strand
TTGCTTTGCAAATCTTCATTATTGCACCGCGATTGCGGTGTTTTTTGGCTTTCCTTTAGCGGAATTGAACTTCGAGGTTGACGTATTATTTCAAGAAAACGCAAAAATATATTTGATTTCAAACTATTTTATGATATAATACAATAAAGTGAGGTGCTTATATTATGATTTGCTTGGAAAATGTTATAGACGAATATATAGTGAAGGGCATATTGGAACATATCGCCGTTCGTGTTGGAAAAGGTGATAATGCTATCTATGATACATATCGCGGTGGTGTTAATGAAAATACACTATTCGATATGGCTTCGGTTACAAAAATCATTGTGACAACCTCTCTTGCCCTGATTGCTCTTGACAAAGGATTGCTTAAGCTTGATGATACTGTGGATAAATTCTTTCCGACTTCAAAGTCTTTAACAATAATGAATTTATTGACACATACGGTCGGTATCGGTCATAAATCTTTGAACAAAGAAGGAAACAGCTACGACAATATCGCGGAAAGGATTCTTGATATACCGTCGGATATTCCGATTGGCGCAGATGTCCGATATAGCTGCCCGGGATTTATTTTACTCGGTAAAATTCTTGAAAAAACATTTGGTATGCAATTGAGTCAATGCTTTAATGAGTTCGTCGCAAAGCCACTTGGACTTGAGAATACGTCATTTTTGCCAATCGACAGACAAAATATTGTTAATTCCAATCTTGATGAAAGCAAGCGCGGTATCGTTAATGATTACAACTGCCAATTTCTTGGAGGTGTTGCAGGAAATGCGGGGGTATTCTCGAATATATCGGATGTTACGAAATATGTTAATTTCATACAGAATCGAGGAAAACCTTTAATAAGTGAGCAGACTTTTTTAACCGCGGCTCAAAATCATACTTTGGGGATGAGTGAGTCACGTGGGCTTGGCTTCTTATATGTTGATGAACACTATAATCAGACGGGTGAATTGTTTTCAAATGGAGCGATCGGACATTGCGGTCACACAGGACAATCTGTTTTTGTGGATTACCGATCCGGGCTATATGTTATCATTTTATCTGACGCTACTATCTCTACCGTTAAAAAATATGGAGTAGAGCATTATGATGAGGTTATAAAAATGCGTGAACTAATCCATAGAGCTATTAAATGTTCCTTGGAAGACAGGAATTTGGTCGATTGAGCGAAAAAGGACTAACTCGCTGTGCTTTTTCTATTGTATTTCGGTTAAATATATGATATAATCAAATTTGAGGTGAAAATATGGGTGAAATTTACAAGGCATATTTAGATAATTATAATACTCATATTGATGACGAGTATACTCGAACAGTATTTTTTGAGCATAGAGGTATCAAATACCGTGTTATTATAACGCACAAGAGAGCAAACAGGCTGTCCCTTATACGTTGTCAGAACAGAAATATTATTTGGGAGCAGATACCCTTTCTCTACTTGCGTTTCTATGATCGCGGACGTGGCGAGGAGCTTTTTCGTTTACCCGTTATTACAGACAAGGAATATACTACGATTATTGTTATTAAAGGGAAGCCGAGAAGTATATGGGGACTCGATGAGGGTATATTTCGTTCAGCTCATAAGATTGATAGGTTATATATAAACGTAATGTCAGAGGCTCGGTTTAAGGAGCTTTGAAAAATGCGGAGGTTGCTATGATAAAAAATTTAGTTTTTGATTTCGGGCAGGTCCTTGTCCATTTCGAGCCTGAATATATGGTTGGCAGATACGTTTCAGACCCTGCGGATGCCAAGCTACTTGAAAACGTAGTTTTTGACAGATTGTATTGGGATCGCCTTGATGCCGGTACTATAACCGATGAAGAAACGGTGAAGTTAGTTAAAGAACGTCTTCCGGAAAGACTTTGGGAAGTCGCCGAGACTATATATTATAATTGGATATACAATATACCCGAAATCGACGGAATGCGTGAGCTTATCGTATATCTGAAAGAAAATTACGGAATTTCGGTTTTTCTTACCTCTAACATTTCCAAGTATTTTGTTGATCACCGTGACGAGATACCGATGCTTAAGCTTTTAGATAACTGCATATTCTCATCGACCTGCGGTTATGTTAAGCCTGATGTAAAAATTTTTGAGCATCTAATCAACGAATGTGGCATAAAGCCGGATGAAACGCTTTTTGTTGATGATAGAAGGGAAAATGTTGAGGGGGCGCGTGCAGCAGGGATAAACGGCTACGTTTTTGACGGCGACGCAGAAAAGCTTCGTTCTTTTCTTGAAAATATTCTGTAACAGTTAATAAAAAAGCTCTGACGATTTCGTCAGAGCTTTTTTATTAAGTAAAATTACCAGCCGAGTGTCTTTAAGTAATTTCTGGACATTTGTGCACACTCAAGAGGGGTCTTGCCCATAGAGGGGTTGTCCTGCTCAACTACTACCCAAGTAGCGCCTGCCTTAACGCTTGCGTCAAGGATAGAGGGGAATTCCTGCTTGCCGTAGCCTACGGGACGGAATTCGAAGGTTGAGGATTCTTCCTTGTTGTCCTCGTCAAGACCGATGAGCGCGTAAAGTCTGCCTGCGGGAACGCCTGCAAAGTCCTTAAGGTGAACGATAGGAGCTCTGCCGGTATACTTAAGAACGTACTTAGCCGGATCAACGCCGCCTACGTTTGCCCAGCAGGTATCTATCTCTGTAGCAAGCCAGTTAGCGGGAACACGGTTGTAAAGAACGTCAAGACCGATCTCGCCGTTAAGATCAACGAATTCGAAATCGTGATTGTGGTAAACAAGAGTCATACCGAGCTTTTCGCAAGCTGCGCCGATCTTCTTGATATCTTCGATAGTTTCATCGAATTTTTCAGCACCGGGGCGTCTTTCCTCGGTAACGTAGGGAACTGCGATAAACTTAACGCCGATCTCCTTGTAGATCGCGAGTGTGCCGTCTGTGTCAGCAAGAATGTCAACAAGCGGAACGTGTGCGGAAATAGGTGTGAGAGAATACTTTTCGCAAAGAGCCTTGACCTCTGCTGCGGTTTTTCCGAAAAGACCTGCAAACTCAACGCCTGCGTATCCAAGCTCGGAAACCTTCTTAAGAGTACCTTCAAAATCCTTTTCCATATCGTCGCGAACAGAATAAAGCTGAAGAGCAACGGGTAATGCCATAATAAACCTCCATGCCGCAATTGCGGAAAATTTGTCATACACAGTAATTAACTGTAATATAAGTATAGCACAATATTTAAGTACTTGCAATAAGAAATTTGATTTTTATATGAATTTTAGTAAATAATCTTGACTTTCAATCTTAAAAATGATACTCTTTATACTGTAAAAATATGTATTTAATTTAAGGAAGAACAGATGAAACTTATCAAGTATCTGAAACCGTATTGGATCTTTGCGCTGTTGGCCCCCCTCTTTATGATAGGCGAGGTCGCGATGGATCTTATGCAGCCAAAGCTTATGACAAAAATTGTCGATAACGGACTTATCGGCGGTCTTGGTGTAGGCTATATCGTAAGAATAGGGCTTATTATGCTTTTGCTGGCGGTGCTTGGCGGTGTTTTTGGTATAGGAACTGCTATCTTTGCATCAAATGCCGCTCAGCGCTTCGGAAACGACCTCAGAAACGATGTTTTCAAAAAAGTAATGGGCTTGTCGCTTGAACAGACCGACAAATTCACGACCGGCTCGCTTGTTACAAGACTTACTAACGATATAAACATTATACAGGATCTGGTTGCAATGGCACTTCGTATGTTCGTGCGCTCGCCTATGATGTTTATCGGCGGTATATTTATGTGTTTGACGCTCGACGTTAATTTCGGTCGTGTGCTTATAATATCTTTGCCGCTTCAGCTTATCCTTATCTTCGTGATGCTTAAGGTTGCATCCCCCCTCTTTTCAAAGGTGCAGACAAAGCTTGATAAGGTAAACTCCGTAGTGCAGGAAAATGTAACCGGTGCGCGCGTTGTTAAGGCATATGGCAGAGAAGAATACGAAATAGACAGATTCGGTAACGCCAATACCGAGCTTAAAGATGTGAACCTCAGAGTTCAGAAGATCATGGCGATGATCTCCCCGGTAATGATGCTTATAATGAACGGCTCGGTGATCGCGATCATTTACATAGGCGGTCTTGAGGTTGATAAGGGAGCAATGCTTCCGGGCGCTGTAATGGGCGCAATAACCTATATCACGCAGATACTTATGTCGCTTATGATGGTAAGTATGATGTTCCAGACAATATCACGCGCATCCGCTTCTGCGAAAAGAGTCATCGAGGTTCTTGATTCGGACGCTGTCATCCGTGACGGTGACTACAAAGAAGATGAAGAAGCTTCACATAACGGAAGCGTCGAGCTTAAAAACGTAAGCTTCCGCTATCCGGGTACCGTAGGAAGACCGGTGCTTGACAATATAAGCATTAAGATAAATCCGGGCGAAACAGTCGCGATCATAGGTGCAACAGGAAGCGGTAAAAGCTCGCTTGTAAACCTGCTTACACGCTTTTATGATGCCACAGAGGGCGAGGTGCTTATCGACGGCGTCAACGTAAAGGAATACAAGCTTCACGATCTTCGCGCCAAGATAGCATTCGTTTTGCAAAAAAGCGAGCTCTTCTCGGGCACAGTCGAAGAAAACATACGCTGGGGCAGAGAGGACGCAACACTTGATGAGGTGATCGACGCCGCTAAGATCGCGCAGGCAGATGAATTTATAAGCTCGTTTAACGAGGGTTATAATACTATGATCGCCGAAAAGGGAGCTTCACTTTCGGGCGGACAGAAGCAGAGAATAGCAATAGCCCGCGCGCTTATACGTAAGCCTGAAATACTTATCTTTGACGACAGTACATCTGCGCTTGACCTTGCAACAGAAGCAAAGCTCCGTGCGGCACTTGCTGAAAATATGAAGGGTACTACCGTAATAATGATTGCGCAACGTATCGCAAGTATCAAGAGCGCTGACCGTATCGCCGTAATTGAAAACGGTGAGATCACAGCGTTTGCCCCCCACGATGAGCTTATGAAAACAAGCGAAACTTACCGCGACATTTATGCTTCGCAGCAGAGAATGGGAGGGGAAAACAATGGCTGAGAATAAGAATCAGAATCCCCCGATCATCAATATGCGCCCCGGTGCAGGACCGGGACACGGACCGGGACGCGGCGGACCGATGGCAGGCAGAGTAGGCGCGGAAAAGCCGAAAAACACAAAGGCAACTATCGGCAGAGTTATAAAGTATATCGGCAAAAGCAAATATATGGTGCTTGCGCTTTTGCTTATGGTGGTGCTCACAGCGGCAGTAAACCTTTCAGGACCGACACTTCAGGCTAACGCGATAGATGCAATGACGATAGATCCTGAGCTTAACAGACTCAAGGTCGATTTCGATTCACTTATTAAAACACTCATAACAATGGGTGTGCTTTATCTCGTGTCCTCGCTTGCTACAATGCTTCAGGCAAGGCTTGCGGCAAAGCTTTCGCAAAGCACCGTGCATAATATGCGTAATGACCTTTTTGCGAAGATCTCCTATCTTCCGATAAAGTATACCGATACGCATAAGCACGGCGATATAATGAGCCGTATGACCAATGACGTTGAAAATATATCAAATACAGTTTCACAGTCTATAGCATCGCTGTTTTCAAGCGTAATTACCATAATCGGCGCGTTCATACTCATGCTTCGCTACAGCCCCGTGCTGACACTTGTTGCGATGATATCTATCCCGATGACCATATTCGCTTCAAATCTTCTTGTTAAGCATATGAGAAAGTATTTCAAGACTCAGTCAATGCTTCTTGGCGCGCTTAACGGTCATATAGAAGAAATGGTTACCGGATATAAGACGGTAATGGCGTTTGGTAAGGAGAAAAGCGCGATCGAC
>JAFQPF010000272.1 GCA_017411885.1 Clostridia bacterium | reverse complement strand
TCGGGCGCGCCGCGGGAGGTGCTGCAGACACGGGTTGATGCCCTGCCCTTCGAGATCCCCGAATACAATTGCGTGATCGGTCTTTGGGGACAGACGGAGGCACGCGTGGCGTACAGCATGGTACGCGAGTTCTGCGAGCAAAACGAGCTTGCCATCCCTGACCGAGGTGCCATGCGCTACGTCTTCAAGCGGCGGTTGTACGACGCTCTTTGCGTGCGTCAGCGCGGATTGGATCACCCGCTGTACGTCTCGCCCAAATTCTACGAGGGCGGCAAGCCCTTCGGCATGGAGATGGCCTGCGCACTGATGGACGAGCTTGCGGCGGAGGGCGTTTTGACCCGCCGCGAGGACGGTCTGTACGCGCTGACCCGATGGGAGGATCTCCGATTCGATTTCAGTATTTGACCGATAACCCCAGCAGAAAAGCGAACAAGCATCGCTCAAAGGATGCGGTCCCCGCTCCGACAGGCTTTCTTCTTCAAATAAAAAAAGAGGCACAAAGGGTGGTTCTCGTAAGGAAGTTTGATTTCTCTTTGTAGGGACCGGCGTCCTCGACGGTCCATTAAGCCATAATTGTATTACAGAAAACAAAGATTAACCCCGGCAGATTTTATAAATCTGTCGGGGTATTTATTTTGTTCTGTTAGATAAATTGGGATTTAGAATACTCATTGCGTCTGTTACTTGATAAAAAACACCACGATTGCACAGATAAAAATGAATATCGACGTGCCAATGCAAAAATACGCCACTTTTCGACTCGTATTCCATTGCATATATGCTTGGCAAAGATTAACTGCACCCATAAGTGGAATACATACATTGATTGCATATACCCAAATCTCAAATATTTGCAATATTCCCAAGACAACAATGGATAGACTTACTGCAATAGATATAATCGTTACAATCTTATGCATCAAGGGCACATCTTTCCATTTTGATTTCATAGAGAAGCCTCCTTTTCTCTAAATTCTTATTTATCGTTCTGTTTTATCGCCAGTTTCGCATTTGTTTTACAAATGCATCGGGCGAAGCCCATACCCCTATTCTTGTTTTGATTTAATTGTATTCAAGGAAGCAATCAACATTCTGCGAATTGCTCCGCAATCATTCTGAATAGACTTGTAAGTACATTCTTCAATACAATCGGTTTCAAATAAAAGCTCAAGCCAATATTCTGTTTCATAGCATTCCTTTTGAGCAATTTCAAGTTTAGATATAAAGTCTTTTGTACCTTGTGCATATTGTGCTTCGTGAATATTCGCACCAATGGAAGTGCCTGAACGTAGCAGTTGATTTATAAGCACCGTTTCTTTATGCTCTGCCTTCATATTACGGCAGAGGAAAACAATACTTTTAGCAAATTCCTTTGCTTTATCTCTCATAACGCTGTTCGACATAACATCACCTCTGAAGATATTATACAACAAAACTGAAAAATCGTCAAGTTATATTCCGACTGCGTCGGAGTGATATTATTGCTGTCGCAATAGTGATATTGAAGCCTGACGGCTTCAGTGATATTTTATTCGCCCCTTTAACTTGCAAAGCAAATATCACTCGGCGAAAGCCGAATATCACTGCGAAGCAATAGATCTCGCCGCAGGCGAATAAAACTGCGAGACTTCCTTATGAGAAGTCTCGCATCAACGGCGGATTTTTTTATGCGCGTAAGTATTTGTCGCGAAGGCTTTTGAGAAGCTTTGACAGAGGCAGAACGAGAAGTCCTGCGGCAAGGTCGCCTGCCGTGTGCAAAAGGTCAAAGGTGACCCCCGTTGCTATCCACGCAAGCGTTTGCTCAAAATTCATTCCGAAAAGCAGAGCCTGCCCCGGTGCGTAAAGTATTCCGAAGGTAAGCCCGTGAAGCATACAGACTATCGGATACACGATGCCTGCCACTCTGTCGGGCATATTTCTCGGCAAAAGCATTGTCACTCCCCAAAGCACCGTCCATACGTACAGATACGGCACCCACCAGGGAGCAAAGCCTGCGAAAAGTCCCTCGAGAAAAACGTAAACGTACAGGGGTATCAGAGCTTTTTGGCGAAAGGTTACCGTGAAGACTATAATGAACATTCCGAGCAGGTGAATGTTCGGCAAAAGCGCCATCACGAGCCTTGAGCAAAACATCAGTGTGCCAAGCATAGCAAACACTGCTATTTCCTTTATACTGGTCTTCTTACTTTTCATATACGAGGCTATACGTGTCGCCCTCTTTTATTTCAGTCGTATCAACGCCTGTCATTGCGTACTCGTCGTTTATGTAAAACGCCCAGTAGCGCTTATTTACGTCATAGTCGGCGAGTATTCCGTTTACTTCCTTGATGTAGAGTCCGTACTGACCCTCGTCGCCCTCGATAAGACCGCATTTGAGCAGTGCTTCGCCTACTGTTTTCTCATTTGTTTTCACCGTGAAGGCAAGCGTTTTATCAAGCGCCTCAACCTGCAGAGTAAATACTGTTTCTCCCTCTCCGAGCGTTGTGTCCTCGGTATAGATTGCATCCTTCCATACGTCTTTATCATTCTGAGCACCGCAAGCCGAAAAGCTAAGTAAAAGCAGTACGGAAAGAAGAATAATGGAGGTTGATTTCAAAATGCTTTTCATATTTTTATCCTTTCTTTTGCTAAAGGATAAAATAAAAGTACCCTTCTGTGAGGGTACTGCAATATGCGCACCGTCCTGCCACGGTGCGGATACAACAAAAATCCCCTCATTTGCCCAAGAGACCTTTACGTGTCACAGTACGGTAAGCATTCCGACTTGTCTTTAATAAGAGATACGGTAATGGCTGTTGCTGCGGAGTCTCACCGCGATTTCCTTACCCCCGGGCGTGCTTGCGCCCGACAACGAACACGTCTGTGTTCAGATGCACTGTGTTTATTCCTTTGCGAGCTTATTGTACTACACTTTTTCCGAAATTGCAATAGTAACGGCAATAAAAAAGTGAACAAGCTGCTTGATTTCCGCCACGGGCGAAAATCTTTACAACCTATTCACTCTTCACTATTACTTTTACCTATTCACTTTTCACTATTACCTTTAACTTATTAAAACGCCCAGTTTCCGTTTTTGAAGATCT
>JAFQPF010000271.1 GCA_017411885.1 Clostridia bacterium | reverse complement strand
TCTTAACACCATCAGATATGATTATGCGAAAAAGCTGCTTGAATATTCAAATATGTCGGTTACCGATATTTGCTTTGAATCGGGCTTTTACGATTATGCCAATTTTGAAAGGCAATTCAAGGAAAGGTTTTCACTTTCCCCCACACAGTACAGAAAAGAAAAATCCACAAAGAAAAGCATCAGCTGCTAATAATGCTGCTCTTGACAAAATTCGCAATATATGCTATAATTCATCTTGTAGATGGATTTTTGCACTTAAGGTAATCAATCAAGGAGGATGACTATGAAAAAATACGCAAAAGTACTGTTAACATCAGCTGTTATTCTGGCGTCACTCGCTTTCAGCGTGCTGAGCTGCTCGGCACTTGCAAAAAACGCAGAGCTTTACAACCCAAATTTCAAGGAGTCAAGCTCTCCTGCAAAAACGCTTGCCGCTGTTGCAGAGGCTCAGTACGGTAAGCTCTCTGCCGATCTCGGATATAACAACAACTACGGCTGGAGTGCTTACTTTATCGGGGACTGCGCAAGGCTCGCAGGCATTCCAAATGAGATCATACCGCACAACATTCGCGACTGGGATGATATGTATCAGACCCTTACGAAAAAGCTTGGTGCAAAAGCTGTAGACAAGAACAACGCTCAACCCGGCGACCTTGTGTTCTATCTCGGGATCAGCGGTAAGATGTGGCACTGCGGAATTTACGTAGGTGACGGCATCATCACCGAGGGATGGTTGCGCGATTACGAGAAAAATACGGTCGGCGTATGGCACAGAGAGATCGGGGATATGTACCTTTACAGGGACTACTACTTTATCCGCCCCGATTACGCAAGCCTTTCCAAGAAATTCTCTGTTTCCTTTGATGAGGAAAGTGCGGGTATCAAGCTTGAAAAAATAACCAAAAAATACGGCGAAACGGTATATCTGCCCGATACAGTACCCTCTCGTGAGGGAAAGTATTTTGCCGGCTGGTCAAAAACACCGAATGGCAAGATCGAATACCTGCCCCGCGCTCCGTATAAAAAGAATGAAAGCGTTCTTTTGTACGCAATATTCAAGGACAGCGCGCCCGTAAGGTATGACAAGCCCCTCACCGGCGGAAACGCGGTATTCGGCATTGATGAAATGATGTATCCGGGCGATATAGGCACGCAGTACCATAATGCGATAGCAAAATCCTCCGTATGGAGTCCTGCATCGGGTCAGTACGAAAGATTTTTCGGCATAGATATGGAGGAGACGGTCTACGGCGGAGTCGAGTGCGTAAAGGTATCACTTATAGAAAACTTTGCCTCGGGATATTTCGATTTTAACTACTATCAGCACAACTGCGGCTATTATATGCCCTCTCTTGACTGCTCAAAGTACAAGTATCTCAAGATAATCTACGCCTATAACAACGCCGCAAGCAACGTTGATTATATGAAGTTCTGGGCATCCAAGGACGTATATCCGCAAAATTCTCCCCTTAAAAGCGCGTACAAGACCTTTAAGATAAACAACGGCTACGGACAGTGGCAAAGCGCACTTATCGATATTTCGACCTTAAGATTCCAGGATTCAAAGACCTGGGGTGAAAGCACGGTACGTCAGTTCAGACTGCATATGTTTGAAGGCAATCAGAACCCCGACGCGGAATTCTATATCGCAGGCTTTGCGTTCTTTGAAAGCGAAGAGGAAGCAAGCAAATGGAATCTTACGGAAGGAAAGTTTGCCGCAAGCTACCGTGAATATACGGATCACAAGCTTGAAAGCGGTCAGTATTCAGAACCTCTCACCGGCGGAATACGTCTGTTCGGTGTAAAAGAAATGATGTACGAGGGCGATAAGGACACACAGTTCCACAACGCCTTTGCAAAATCCGACGTAAAGAATCCGATAAACGGAAGATACGAAAACTACTTCGGAACGAAGATGGAAAAGAAGAAATACAAGAGCCGCGACAGCGTAAAGGTTTCACTTATAAACAGCCGCACAGACGGATATCTTGATTTCAACTACTATCAGTGGGATTCCAAATACTACGAGCCCTCACTTGACGGCAGCAAGTATAAATACCTTGTAATAAACTACTGTTATCCCAACAAAAATTATATCCCCGCCGCAATAAAGGTGTGGGCATCCAAGGACGTAGTTCCGCTTGGCACGAACATACTCAAAACAGGCTCAGTTGAGCAAAAGATAGATGCCAAGTCAAACAAATGGGGACAGGTGGTCATAGATCTGTCGGATCTCAAGTTCACAGACGGCACTACCTGGAGCGAAAGCACGATAAGACAATGGAGGCTCCACTTCTTCGAGGGTAACAAGAGCAAAAACGCGTGCGTATACATCTCCTCACTCGGATTCTTTGAAAGCGAGAAGGAAGCCCTTGAATGGGACGGAAAAACAGAAGCGAAATAATACCGAAAGCGGACACCGGTGTCGGTGTCCGCTTTTCTTTACAAATAATCAATATAAAAACTGCGGATTGACAAGAAATTTTTACTGTGATAAAATACATTTGAAATACATTACAGAGAGGATAGCGTGAAAGTTTAATCTACGATAAGTGTTATCAGCTTATTTCACGCGCGAAATCCATACAAAATGGGGCCCAACCCATTTTGCCGCAACAAGTGCGGTGCTATGGATTTCATTTTACTGTTTGTGCCGCCGCGAGCGGCGAAATGGAGGATTATTATGGATCACGTAAACTACAGCGTAAAGGCACTCGAAAAGCTTTGTCGCGCCGCTTTTGAAAAATTCGGCTTTACCGCCAAAGAGGCGGCACAGATTACCGACGTTTTACTGCTTGCGGATATGTACGGTATCGAATCACACGGCACACAAAGGCTTGCACGTTACCATAAAAATATCGAAAAGGGCTCTGTCAAGGTCGATGCCAAGCCCGAAATAGTATTTGAAACCCCCGTGTCTGCCGTTATCGACGGTCACGAGGGTATGGGCCAGCTTATCGGCATCTATGCCACCGAGATTGCTATCAAAAAAGCGTCCGAGTCGGGTATCGGCTTTGTAACTGTCAGAAACTCCAACCATTTCGGAATCGCGGGATATTACACGAAGCTCGCGTGCGACAAGGGCTTTATCGGTATCTGCTCTACAAACTCGGAATCGATTATGGTCCACACCGGCTCAAGAGAGGCGCTTCTCGGTTCAAATCCTCTTGCATTCGCAATGCCCGCTGAGCCTTACCCCTTCTGGTACGATGCGGCAACTACCGTAGTACCGCGCGGCAAGCTTGAGGTTTACAACAAAAAAGAAAAGCCTTTGGCTTACGGCTGGGCTACAGATGAAACCGGTGCCGTATGCACAGACGCTGCTCACGTGCTTGACTGCATAAACGCACATAACGGCGGAGGTATTCTTCCGGTCGGAGGCGCATCTGCGGAAACCGGAAGCCATAAGGGCTACGGATACGCTATGATAAGCGAGATATTCAGCGCGATCCTTTCTCTTGGCGCAACCTCAAACCACCACGTAAGAGCTCCCGGTGTGGGTGCCGGCTCCTGCCATTCGTTTATTGTAATCGATCCCGGAATATTCGGCGACAGAGATGAGATCAAGAAAAACCTTTCGGCGTTTTTAGCCGAGCTTCGCGAAGCAAAGCGCGCAGACGACAACACTCCGATCTACACCCACGGACAAAAGGAATGTCTTGCCTATGAAAAGCGCGCAAAGGACGGAATTGACGTAAATATCAACACGGTAAAAGAGATAAAGGAAATGTGCGATTATCTCGGTCTTGATTTTGACAAATATTTAGGAAACTAAAACGCAAAAAAGCTCCCGGAGGTCTTAACCCTCGGGAGCTTTACTTATATACAATTACTTTGCGCAAACGCTGTCAAAGTCTTCTTCGATCTCCTTTGAAGGAGCAGGAGTGAGGAGCGATACTACAACAATAACGATCGCCGAGAAGATGAATGCAGGGAGAAGCTCATAGATCGCAAACGCACCGCCGAGTGTGCTGGTGCCAAGCTTCCAGATGAATACCATAGCCGCACCGCTTACCATACCGGCAACAGCTCCGGCTCTGGTCGTTCTCTTCCAGAAGAGTGAGAATAGCATAATCGGACCGAAGGTTGCGCCAAAGCCTGCCCACGCAAATGATACGATCTGGAATATTACGCTGTTTTCATCAAATGCAAGGAACATCGCGATAAGCGCGATAACGAGAAGCGTAATTCTCGAAACAAGCATTACCGACTTGTCGCTTGCGTTCTTCTTTGCAACACCCTGATATATGTTCTTTGCAACGGCAGATGCCGCGATAAGCAAATAAGAGTCAGAGGACGAGATAGTCGCCGCAAGGATACCTGCCATAACAAAGCCTGCAATGATAGGCGGTAAGAAGCTTGTAGAAAGCTGAATGAATATGTTTTCGGCAGAGGACTTCGTAAGAAGAAGCTCGCCCGAAAGCACCTCGGGATTGTTCATAGCAATTACACGTCCCGTAATACCGATAAATACTGCTACAGCAAGAGAAATGATAACCCATACCATAGCGATTCTTCTTGAACGCTTGAGCTCACCCTCTTCTCTGATAGCCATGAAGCGCAAGAGCACCTGAGGCATACCGAAGTAGCCAAGTCCCCACGCAAGCATTGAGCAGATGGAAAGGATTCCGTAGGGTGCAACCTCTCCGAATACCGGCTTGCCTGCTTCAACTACCTGCACACCGTTTTCAACAACGGGAGTTGCAAGCCCAAAGAAATCAAGAAATCCCGGGATAGTCTTTGCGTTTTCAAACACCGCGCCAAAGCCGCCTGCATTAACCACGCCGATACCAACTACGGCAACAAGAGCAATTATCATAACGATGCTCTGCATAAAGTCGGAAGCGCTTTCCGCAAGGAAGCCACCAAGAAGAGTATACAGAAGCACAAACACCGCGC
>JAFQPF010000270.1 GCA_017411885.1 Clostridia bacterium | reverse complement strand
CTACCTCGCAGTAGGTCTCGGCGGACTTGGACTCCTCTACGGTAATAACGCCGTCGGCGGTAACCTTCTCCATAGCGTCGGCGATCAGAGTACCGATCACCTCGTCGCCTGCGGAAATAGTACCGACTCTTGCGATATCCGCGCTTCCGTTAACCTTTTTGGAGTTAGCGATAAGACCTTCTACAGCCGCGTCTACTGCCTTCTTGATACCCTTGCGGATGATGGGGTTAGCACCTGCGGCAACGTTCTTCATACCCTCACGAATGAATGCCTGAGCTAAAAGTGTAGCGGTAGTAGTACCGTCACCTGCCGCGTCGTTTGTCTTTGTAGCGACCTCCTTAACGAGCTGTGCGCCCATATTTTCCATAGGATCGTCAAGCTCGATCTCCTTTGCGATCGTAACACCGTCGTTTGTGATAAGGGGTGCGCCGTACTTCTTATCAAGCACTACGTTTCTGCCCTTGGGGCCGAGTGTTATCTTAACTGTATCTGCAAGCTTATCAACGCCTGCCTGAAGCGCGTTTCTCGCTTCAATTCCGAATGCAATTTCCTTTGCCATAATATAGTTTCCTCCGTAATGAATTAGATTACTCTACTATTGCGAGAATATCGCTCTGACGTACGATGATATATTCAACTCCGTCGCACTTTACTTCTGTTCCCGAATACTTGCTTGTGATGACCTTGTCGCCAACCTTTACGGTCATAACGACGTCCTTACCGTCCACATTTCCGCCGGGACCTACAGCAACGATTTCTGCAACCTGGGGCTTTTCCTTAGCCGCACCTGCAAGAATGATACCGCTTTTGGTCGTTTCCTCAGCTTCTACCATTTTTACGACCACACGGTCTGCAAGAGGTTTAAGATTCATAATAAATACCGTTCCTTTCCGAAGACTCAAAGAGAGTCTGAGTTATATTTTTAAAATCTGAATTTTGTTAGCACTCGCACTCTGCGAGTGCTAACTGCAATAGATATTGTAGCCCACAAACACCCAAAAATCAAGAGTTTTTCACATAGTTTACATTGTTTTAACATTTTATACCACTAAGGGTAATATTTTAAGAAAAAGACATTTTTTTGCGACTTTTTTCATATAGATATACAGCTTAAAACAGTTTTGTGAGAGGTGTCACGGTGAAGCTTATTTCATTTTTGAACTCGTATTTTTTTGGCCCTGTGCTGCCTGTCATACTTTTCTGCGTTGGCATTTTTTATTTGATAAAGCTTAGGCGATTTCACATATTTACGCCTTCGAATATTTTTCGTGCCCTTAGAAGCAATTCGGGCACTGCCACGTCACCCTTTAAGGCGATGACGGTAGCTCTTGCCGGCACGCTTGGAGTAGGGAATATTGCGGGAGTTGCCGCCGCGATAAGTACGGGCGGTGCCGGTGCTATATTCTGGATGTGGATAAGTGCGATCGTTGCCATGATATTAAAATATGCCGAAACCGTGCTTGCCGTGAAGCACAGGCGAGTGATAATTGAAAACGGCAGGCAGAGAAACACGGGCGGCGCATTTATGTATATGTCGGATTGCGGCAACAAAAAACTTGGACTTTGCTTTGCTCTGCTTTGCGTTATTACCTCGATCAGCATGGGAAGCATCGTTCAGTCAAATGCTATTTCGGTGTCGCTTACAAGCAGCTTCGGCTTTGATGCGCGATTATGCGGCATAATTCTTGCCATACTTACGCTTATTGTAATATCGGGCGGCTTTTCAAAAATATCTGAGATCACATATTTTGCCGTGCCTTTGTTTTGCTTAATTTATACGGGAATATCGCTTTACGTGATTTTTGCCAATATCGGCGAGCTCCCGGGCGTTATTGCGCGGATAATAACCGAGGCGTTTTCACTCAAATGCGCGGGCTCGGGCGTAATGGGCTACGGTATAATGAGGGCTATGCGCTACGGAGTCGCGAGAGGCATACTTTCAAATGAAGCGGGAAGCGGCACATCTGTCTGTGCGCACGCGGCAAGCGATACAAGCTCTCCGGCAGCGCAGGGGGCTTTTGGTATATTCGAGGTCTTTATCGACACGATAGTGCTTTGTTCGATGACCGCATTCGTTATACTTTTATCCGGAGAATGTAAAGCCGGAGACGCGGCGATGGTTGTCGCTATCAAGGCTTACGGGAAGTTTATCGGCAAAATAGCCCCCGGATTTATGAGCGTCGCCGTGACCTTTTTTGCCTTTGCCACGATAATGTGCTGGTCTGTATACGGCGCAGAGGCGTTAAGGTATATTTCAAGCGAGCATTTAAAGCGGCTTGATTTCAAGCGGCTCAGATTTTTGTATTATGTATTCTACAGCCTTTCCGTGCTTGCGGGCACGCTGATTTCGGGGGATATGATGTGGGAGCTGTCCGATATGTCCTGCGCGGTTATGACGCTTATAAACACGGGCTTTCTTGCGACAAAATACAAAGAGGTGAAAAAAGAAAGCGCGGCTTTATTTAAGTGAGCATAATTTGCATACCGATTAAATATATATGTAATAAGAAACGTCCATTATAATGGACTTATAAAGAGCAGTGCCGCCGCATTGGCGGCGGAACGGAGATTATATGTTTATTTATTCCTTACGGGCAAACACACTAAAATTTTTCGGTGTAGTGGGAGTCGCGGTGATCGCGCTTATCACGCTGATCGCCTTTATTCCAAGCTATGAGCCGGTCGTAACCTCGGTTGAAGCTACCGCAAATAATTCTGCGCAGGAAATAAGCTATGACAGGATAAAAACAAACGAGGATAGGCTTTCGTTTATATCGCAGTTTGGATACGAGGTCGAGTCGACACCGATCGAGGAAGCTGAGGTCACTATACCCGAGGAGTTTGACAAGGTTTTCACCGGATATAACGAGCTTCAGAAAAAGCAGGGAATGGACCTTGAAAAATACAAGCGCAAAAAGCTTATGAGGTACACGTATAAGATTACAAACTATGACGGATACAACGGTGACGTTTACATAAACATCCTTGTAAAGGGCAAGCGTGTTGTCGGCGGTGACGTATGCAGTGCAGACAGCAAGGGCTTTATCCACGGTTTTTCAAGAGACACAACCTTATAAAACACAAAAGCGTCCGGGATTTTCCCGGACGCTTTTATGATATCAAAGGTTACGCTTTATGAATGGGATGCGATACACCGTCTTTTTATTCGTTTTCATTTGATTCTTCTAT
>JAFQPF010000269.1 GCA_017411885.1 Clostridia bacterium | reverse complement strand
GATCTTAAGGGTGTTCACGCATCCTTTGCGGTATTTGAAATAAACAATGTTATCCATATCTCGGCGCGATCCGCAGGTAAGATAAACGTTGCATCGATCATAGAGGGTGTCGGCGGAGGCGGATATTATGAATCCGCAGGCGCACAGATCAAGGACGCTACTCTTGAGGAAACTCTCGTTGAGCTCAAGAAGCAGATCGATATTTACGTTGACAACACAGCTTCAAGCTGACAATATTTTCCAGGGTGAAAGGAAGAAAACAAAATGAAGGTTATTTTAACACAGGACGTTAAGGCTCAGGGCAAAAAGGGACAGATAGTAAACGTATCCGATGGATACGCGCGCAATTTCCTCTTCCCCAAGGGGCTTGCAGTTATTGCCGATGCAAAGGCTATGGCTGATATAAAGAACAAGGAGGCTGCACAGCAGCACAAGATCGAAGTTGAGCGCGAAGAGGCAAGAGAACTTGCAAAAAAGCTTGAGCCGGTCGTAATCAAGCTCAAGCTTCAGGCAGGTCCGGACGGCAGACTTTTCGGCTCTGTAACCTCCAAGGACATTGCAGAGGAGCTTGAAAAGCTTACCGGAATCAAAATAGACAAGAAAAAGATCATGCTCGACGATCCGATCAAGTCCTTTGGCACCTACGCGGTAGACGTCAAGCTTTACAGTGAAATTCACGGAAAGATCAACGTGGTAGTATCCGACGCGAAATAAAATTACAGGAGATTTTACGTGCTTTATTGCACGTTTACGGCTATGAATTCAGAAGGCTACAACAAGACTCAGGGGCTTTCACAGAGAAAGGTTCCCTTTTCGCTTGAAGCAGAGCAATCGGTGCTTGGCTCGATACTCATAGACCCGCGTGCCATTGAGGATATTGCGGACATTATCACCCACGCCGATTTTTACATAGACGATCACGCAAAGATATATCTTGCGATGAGCGAGTTGTTCCTCAGCAGCAAGAATATCGACCTTGTCACGCTTATCGATATGCTCACAAAGCAGGGGGCGTTCAAGAACAGGGACGATATCAACGATTATATCAAGCTTATTGCACAAATAGTTCCCTCTGCGAAAAATATAAAGGATTATGCCAAGATCGTCCAGGACAACAGCAGGCTGCGTCAGCTTCTCGCCTCCTCGGAGGAGATCGCAGACGAGGTCGTTACAGGCGCATACGATGACGTAGACGACGTTATCGAAGCTTCGGCAGACAAGCTCTTCAGACTTATAAAGGTCGACAAGGCAGGCGATTTCAAGCATATCAAGGACGTTCTCGTTTCGGACCTCACTCACTTAAGAAAGCTTTCTATGAGCGAGGAGGGCGCAACGGGTACAAAGACCGGATATTCGGATCTTGACCGTGTGCTTGTCGGTATGGGACCGGGCGATTTCGTGCTTGTCGGTGCGCGCCCCGGTATGGGTAAAACGAGCTTCGTGCTCAACATTGCTTCACAGGTCTCACTTGCAGATCCGGGCAAGGCTGTATGCGTATTCAGCCTTGAAATGTCGGCTGAACAGCTTGTTCTGCGTATGCTTTCAAGCGAGGCTTTGGTCGACAGCTATTCGCTCAGATCGGGCAAGATCGAAAAGGAAGACTGGGTAAAGCTCACTCATGCGGCTGAAAAGTTAAGCAAATGCAATATCTACATAGACGACACAAGCGGTATGTCGGTTGCGTCTATGAAGGCGAAGCTCAGAAAAATCGACAATCTCGGACTTATCGTTATCGACTACCTCCAGCTTATGCAGGCGGACAGAAAGATAGAAAACCGTTCACAGGAGGTCGGCGATATTTCACGTAACTTAAAGCTTCTTGCCAAGGAGCTTGGCGTGCCGATCGTGTGCTGCGCTCAGCTTTCGCGTGGTGCCGAGCAAAGAAAGGACGCAAAGCCTATGCTTTCCGACCTCAGAGACTCGGGTGCGATCGAGCAGGACGCTGACGTTGTAATGTTCCTTTACAGAAGTGAATACTATAATTCCGAGGAAGCAGAGGATCAGAACGTTGCCGAGGTGATCGTTGCCAAAAACAGACACGGCTCTACCGACACGGTAAAAATGAAGTGGATCGGCAAATACACCAAGTTCCTCACGCTTCAGAAGGAAGAGAGAGAATAATGCAAAAAACAGACACTTGTCGTGTTGAGGATAATTTTTTAAGCGTGATGAGATCGCTCGATCTGCCGCGTGAGCAGTTTTGTATATTGCTCGGTTTTTCGGGCGGAGCTGATTCAAGCGCACTTTTCTCGCTCTTATACAGGCATCAAAAAAGCTTTAACTTTACACTTTTTGCGCTTCACTTAAATCACCTTATAAGAGGTGAGGAGGCTATGCGCGACGAGGATTTTTGCAAGAAGGTCTGCACGGATGCAGGCATTGAGCTTTTCTGTGTCAGAAAAGACATTCCGGCAATTGCAAAAGAAAAAAAGCTCGGTCTTGAAGAAGCCGCAAGAGAGGCAAGATACTCCGCATTTGATGATGCAGCAGAGTCTTTGAGCAAGCGTTTTGGTAAAAAAGTGCTTGTGGCAACGGCTCACAACGCCGATGACAATACCGAAACGGTACTGTTCAACCTTACGCGCGGAAGCGCGCTTACCGGGCTTTGCGGAATCAAAAGACAGCGCGGAAAGCTCATCAGACCTATAATCACCTCCACAAAGGAGGAGATCATCGCTTACTGCGCACAAAACGGCGTGGACTATATTGTTGACAGCACCAACTCCGAAACCGTCTATACACGCAACAAGCTCCGCCATCTTGTAATACCTGTTTTAAGGGAGATCAACCCTTCCCTTTCAAGATCGGTCGCACGCACGGGCGAATTGTTAAAGCAGGATGACGACTATCTTTCAAAAATTGCGGATGATGCTTACAACGAGCTTGCAAATGATAATAAGCTCAGGCTTGACGGTCTGAATCTTCTTCACAGAGCGATAAGCTCACGTGTGCTGTATCGTTTTTTGAGGGAAAACGGTGTAAGCGACTGTGCTGACGTTCATATTGATGCGGTGATAAGACTTTGCGCTGAGCGCGTGTTACATTCACGCACAGAGCTTCCGTCTGTTAAAAGTGCCGTTATATGCAAGGATGTTCTTGTTATCCGCGACACAGCCGATTTTTCAAAAAATGATATAAGCTTTGACGAAGAATTCGGATACGGCATCAACGTAATTGAGCAGACAGGCGATATTCTCGCCCGCTTTGACTCGGACGATATCGAAAACATCTCAAAATTTCAAAATATTTACAAAATATCTACACAGACCAACATATCTTCTGATAAAATAATTAATGTCTTGCGTTTCAGAACGCGAAAGGCAGGCGACACGGTCAATATCAACGGCATCAACCGCAAGGTAAAGAAACTACTGTGGGAGATCACCGACGATCCCCTTGAGCGCGACCGTTTGCCGGTAATTTATGACGGTAATGGCATTTTGTGGATTCCGGGGGCTCGCTCCCGTACAGAAAGCTTCCCAAAATCCGGCGAGGCTTACCAAATATTATTTTACGCAAAAAGCAAAGACGCACAGGAAAGGATTTACAACAATGAAAAATGACATTCTTAAGGTGTTAGTAACCGAGGAAGAAGTAAATAATATAGTAAAGCGTGTCGCAGGAGAGATAAGCGAAGATTACAAGGATAAAAACTTACTTATGCTTTGTATTCTTAAGGGCGCGGTCGTTTTTATGGGCGACCTTATGAAAAACATCTCTATTCCCACACAGATAG
>JAFQPF010000268.1 GCA_017411885.1 Clostridia bacterium | reverse complement strand
AGTATTATCACTTTGTACCGGGTGGAAACGAAACCTCAAAGGATGGCACGAGAGCTAACGTAGTGCTTGAATATGCCGATTACGATATTGCCGAAAGCACAGTTATGAAGGTCGTTTACAGATCAAACGTAAAGACCTCTCCGACATTTGATATCAACCTCTGGCTCACAACAGTATCAAGACTTTGGACAAAGTGGGGAACAGAGTTTAAGTATGAAAAGAGCGACGAATGGCACGAGTTTGTAGTCGATATGAGCAAGGTGTTCAGCGCAGGTGAAAATATCGATAAAAGCGGCGGAGAAGAAAACGTATATAAGCTCAACGCAAAGGGCGCGTTAAACAGCATAACCTTCAAGCCGTATCACGCCGCGGGCAATGCCGTGTCTGTCGACGACTACTACGATATTGCGTATATCGCTTTCTACGATAGTGAAGAGGACGCAAGAGCACACAAGCTTATTCCGTAAGATATAAGAAAATCCCACCGATTATATGCCACGGGTACTAAAGGACAGAAAAGAGCCGATATGGAGTTATTTCCGTATCGGCTCTTTTCTATTGTGTCACCGCCTTTGGTGGTGAGTAAGTGCACATTTTCTTACAGTATTTAGTGATATGCTGTCTTCGACAGCGTGATATTTTTGCTGCTTCAAAAGTGATATTGCAAGGCTTTGCCTTGCAGTGATATTCTATTCGCTGTCTAAACTCGCGTAGCGAATATCACTCGGCGTAAGCCGAATATAACTGCGAAGCAATATAACTCGCCGCAGGCGAATAGAGTTGGCGTTGTGTCCTTAAGAACACAACGCCTAATCGGTGGGATTTTTGTTTATAACTCAGATCTCAACAGACAGATCCTCTATCATTATTCTGTGCTTGCCGCGGTGAACGACAGTTTTCATATTCTCGTCAATATAGGTAAAGTCGTTGTCATCAAGTGTAAACTCAACGCACACACTTTCGCCCTTTCCAATGTGTACCTTTTTGAATTTGCGTAAGCGCTTGACAAAAGGAGTTATCGGGCAGTAAAGCGCGCGCACGTATAAAAGCACACTTTCGTAAATGTCATAGCTTCCTGTGTTTTCAATCGTAACATTAACACTTATCTTGCCGTCCTCAAGCTTTTTTGCCTCAAGGGAAGAATACTTAAGCTTTGTGTAGGATAAGCCGTAGCCGAAGGGATAAAGGGGAGCAGGGGAGGATAAAACGTAATCGCGGCCGGGAGCCTCGGGAGAGCCGTGCTTTTTATAAAATCCGCGTGATGAGGGCTTGTGATTATAATATGCGGGAATGTGTCCGACCGATTGAGGGAAGGATACCGAAAGCTTCGCGCTTGGCGAATGATCACCGAAAATAAGCTCGGCAAAGGCGTTACCGTTTTGCTCGCCGCCACCCCAACAGAACATATAAGCGTTTGCCTTGTCGCTCTCGTTCTTGATCGCGTACGGTCTGCCGCCATAAATAATAAGCACGGTAGGCTTGCCGAGAGCGATGATTTCATCAAAAAGCTTTTGCTGATTGGGTGTAAGAGTAAGCTCGCTTCTGTCGTAAGCCTCGCCCGAAAGAACGCTGTTTTCAAGATTTGAATCATCGTTTCCGGCGCCTCCGTTGGCACCGCCTCCAACAGTCGCACTGTCACCAAGGACTAAGAATATGGTATCAGCTTCATTTGCAACCTTGACCGCGTGAGCGCGCATTTCATCGCTACCATGCACAGAGTAGGTACCACGCGCATAAAGGACGTTTTCCTTACCAAGTCTGTTCACCATACCGTCAAGAAAGCTTACACAACGGTAGTTTTTACTGATATAGTCACCCATAAACAGATCAGCGGCGTTGTTTCCGATAACCGCAACCTTGCCAACCTTCTTTTCATCCAAGGGCAGAATACCGTCGTTTTCAAGAAGTAAGATCGATTCGCGATCAAGCTCCTTTGTGATCCTTATAGCTTCATCACAGTGTAATTTTTCCAGATCCTCGGGAATGTCATAAGGATTTTCAAAAAGTCCGAGCTTGAATTTGAGTGTAAGTATTCTGAGTACTGCTTCGTCAATAAGCGAAATATCAACCTTGCCGTCGAGTATTTCTTTCTTCAAGTCTTCATTGTAGCCGAAAACGTATGGAGCTTCTATGTCGATGCCTGCCTCAAGCGCAAATCTTCCCGCATCGACCGGCTTTTCAGCAATATTATGAAAGCTCTGGAACATATCAACAGCGCCGTAATCGGATACAGTCACACCGTCAAAGCCAAGCTCACCACGCAGAATATCGCGCATATATTTCTTGGATGCGTGAACCGGAATACCGTCGATCTCGTTGTAAGCCGGCATAACCGACATTACGCCCGCGTCTATGCACATCTTGAAGGCTTCGAGCATAACCTCGCGCACCTCGCGTTCGCCGAGATGCCCGGGAGCAAGATTCAGTCCGCCCTCGCCCACACCGTAGCCGGTATAATGCTTAACAGTAGACGCCACATCGTGCTTTTGAATACCCTTGACGTATTCGCTTCCCATAACGCCGTTAAGATAAGGGTCCTCACCGTATGATTCCTGGGTGCGTCCCCATCTCGGATCACGCGCAACGTCAACGTCGGGAGCGTAAACCTGCCTTAAGCCGTAAGCGCGCACCTCGCGACCGATAACGTCAGCCATTTTGCCGACAAGCTCAGCATCAAAGCTTCCGCCGAGACCGGCACATTGGGGAAACGCCGTTGCTTCGGGCGCACCGAGTCCGTGCAGAGATTCGACAGCACATAAAAGCGGAATACCGAGTCTTGTTTCGTTTATCATATATTCCTGAAGCTTGTTAAGCATACCGGGCTCTTTAGGACAGTGAAACGTACCGCCAAATGCGCCGGTCTTGCCGGTGGTCATAAGCTCGTCGTATGCCGCAGTTATCTGATCGTT
>JAFQPF010000267.1 GCA_017411885.1 Clostridia bacterium | reverse complement strand
TATACCAATCAGCCTTAAGGTCGGTAAACTTATTCGCCACGTTTATTTCAGGCGATCCGACGCTTCTGTAAAGTATCGTCACAAGCTGTGCGCGCGTAGTATTCGCGTTTGGTGAAACGGTCGTCGCTGACGTTCCGTTTATATATCCCTTAGCCATCGCACGTCCGATATCGCTTGCCCACGCTTCATTACCCTTTACGTCGGTCATATTCGTGAGCCTTGCGTCCACGGTATTACCGTCACGCACGAGGATATAATCCTTATTTACTACCGTCTTGCCCGCGCTTATTCTGACCGAAAGCGTGTTTACTCCCTGATTGAGCGAATACACGTCTATCTCGGTCGAATAGGGCTTTTTATTGAGCCACGCAATCTGCTTGCCGTTAAGCGTATATGTCACGTCATTGGCATTCGGATTCGGGTAGGGCACGTAGGTATAAAGCTTAAGCTTATTATCCTGCGCGTTAAGCTCATTAAGCTTAACATAGCTTTGAAGCGTGCTTCCCGTGAAGGTAGATGCCATCGCCTCGTTTGCCTGAACAGCCGAGTTATACGCTTCACGAAGCAGAGCGCTTACCGCGTCAGCCTTATCGTGGATCGGGTTTGCATATATACGGTAGCTGTTCGTGCTGAAGTTATTATTGAAAAGGTTAACGATCTTAACCTGAGGATACACCATATTGATATAGGTGTAAAATTCAACAAGCTTATCCCTTGCGTGAGCCTCGGTCTGCACTCCGTCGCTTGACGCGTATGAGAAGCCGCATTCGCTGATGATCACGGGCTTTTTGTGCGCGCTTGCGCATTCCATGATCTCCGCCACGCGGATGATCGGATCCTGGTAAAGTCCACGTCCCCAGATAATATCCGACTTACTTCCGACCTTGTTTTCGTCAGCCGCATTGAGGTTGTAATACGTCGACATACCGACAAAATCAACGTAATCATCGCCCGGATAGAAGGTTTCGGGCGTCGTATACCAATGTCCGTAATCTACGGGCGAATATATAAGCGCAACATCGGGCGCGTATTTGCGTGCCTTATCGGCAACGTGGCGGAAAGCCTTTATGTACTTGTCCGCAAACGCCTTGATTTTATTTTCGTCACTTCCGCAGGCGTTAAGCGGACTCCAACAGTTGACCTCTGCACCAAAACGAAGAAGTATTTTACAGTTGGGATGCGCCTCTGTATACGACTGAAGATATTTAAGCTCTTTTATCATATACGAATCGGTAGCACCGCCTGAAATATTATCAAGCGCCGCCTCATTTTCCTCAACTACGTTCCACGCCGCCTCAAGATAGTAGGTGCGCTCGGTATCGGGCAGGTAGTATTCAAACGAAGAAAAGCTTTCCCTATTATATCCCGCGTAGAGCAACATCGCCGACTGCATACCCTCCTTATACACGTCGCACATACCGGAAAAGGTACCGCCTGTCGGCTCGTTAAGCTCGCCGTAGAAGGGCGCACCCTGAGTTGAAGCTACGTACACCTCGGGCTCGGTGGTGAAATAAGGCATACTTCTTTTATAAAGCTTCATAAACTCGCTATTCGCCGCTTTAACGGCAGGGTCGGACGTATTGTCGCGAAGCCACTTTGCACTTGCATCAGCCATCTCATAAGCCTTGCCCGCTTCCTTATACATACCCATACGCTCGTAAGCAAGAGCCGCCTCATGAAGGGGTGTACGCATACGGTTATGCGCAGTTTCGCTGTTTTCGTTCTTATAAACGTCGACTATCATATCGACCGCCTTAACAAGCGCCGCATCGTCATTTGCAGCTCTCGCCTGATTGTACGCCGCCTGCGCAGGCCAATAGGCGTTATTTGCAAAAGCAGATATGGATAACGGAAGCATCATAACAAGCGCGAGGAAGAATGAAATAAGCTTTTTCATTTAAGTATACCTCTTTATTATTTTTTTAATGTAATAAGTCCGCCAACAGGCACGTTTATAACGTTGACGCCGCAAAGCTCAGCTTCGCTGTCACTTACAATATCGCCAAAGCAATCCTGAACCGTCACACGGTATTTGCCGTTACAATCAACAAGCGCACGCTCACCCTGACATCCGTTTGCAATGTATACAACGTCAACGTCGTCGGGCTTCACGCATTTATCTGCGGCGTAAAGCGCTATCATACACTCATTTTCACGCGTTGTTTTCGCCCAGGTATAAAGGTTCTGATGATCAAAGGTATGTACAGGGCTCTTTAAGAGCAGATCCTTGTGTGCCTTCATAAAATCAAGCCAGAAGCGCGACATTTTCTTCATCTCGGGTGTAAGCGAATCAAGCTTTGCCGAATACTGCATAACGCCGAAAATGATGTTTATTATCTGTATCGCCGCGATCTCGGGACGCTCCTTCGGGTGCCACATAAGCATATCCGAATGGACAGCGCTGTTTCCGAGATGCGTTCTCAGATCAAGCACTCCGACACGGTTATTAACGTAATCGTTCGGGCAATCGCCTACTCTGAACATATTGCCGTATTTACGCATATTAGGTCCGATATAGCACTGTCTGAATTCAAGAAGTATATCGGGCTTTATTGACTTAAGCGTAGATATAACGTCGGTCATAAACGCATCGACCGCATCCTGAAGCACGGGAATGTCCATTTTATCGTTGTAAGGCTTATTTCGGTCATTGTCGCCCCACATATCAATAAAATCAAGCTTAAATCCGTCAAGCTTCCATTCATTAAGTGCCTTAACGTAAATGCCCTTAAGATATTCACGAACCTTTTTATATCTCGGGTCAAATACGGCAACGTTGCTGTTCGGGTCACGTAAGATCATATCCTTGAACTCATCAAACTTTTTGCTCTTTAATCCGATATAAGGCACACTGTACCACAAAACGTATTTCATGCCGATTTTGTGTACGCGCTCAACGTGCTCTGCCATATCTCCCATTTTGGAAACAGCAGGCTCCCAATCTCCGCAGAATGCATATCCGCGGTTTAAGTCGTCTGTCTGCCAGCCGTCATCAACGATGCATACGTCAAAGCCAAGCTCCTTGGCGCGCTTGCATTCAGCTTCGATCTCGTGAGCTGTCAGATTCTGATGATATGAATACCAGAAGGAATATGCAGGCTCAAGTGCCGCTTCTGGTACGTATGCCGGAGTCATACCGCAATCATTTGCCCACCAATCGGCAACATCCCATACCGACTTATACACCGGAATATCGCGCGTGTCGATATATATTGAAAAGCTCGTTTTTTTCTCGGGTGCGTACTGCTTAAGATGAGTTTTTACCTTGAAATGAAGCGTGCCGTCCTCTTCAACTACGCCTGTGCCAAACTCAAATCTTTTTGCGCATTCGCTTACAGCAAAGGTATATCTGTTGTTACCCTTTCCGTCGTGTATGGATTCGGTCGGCGCATTACCGGAAAGCATAGACGAGCGTCTGCCGCACCAGTTAGGCGTAATATTTCTGTTGGGCCCGCAAAGCGGTGACCATCTGTACAAAAATTCAAGCATAGGAACGTTCCATTCAAGCAGAACGTATCCGTTATTTTGGGAAGCTTCCTCTGTCCATTCAAGATCAAAGCAATAAACATTAACGCCGTCGTTTCGCTTTACCGAAGCAAGCTTGCAATCAACGCCATCATCACAGGTAACGTTAAAAAACTCCATTTTTGTCTTCATTGCTATTCTCCTTTATAGTCACTAACAAATTCAAGTATTATTTTTTTGCCCTTTTCAGCAGCAATTCCCGCAAAGGTCATAAAATCCATATCGTCGCCGCCGTCGGATATAGTACGAAGTACACCGAATGGAATGCCGTTTACATAGCAAGCGTGGCCGATTGCCGCGCCCTCCATTTCACAGGCGTATGCATCAAAGCTTTCGCGTATAAAACGTTTTTTGTCCTCACTTGCAACAAAAACGTCGCCGGATGCAATAGTCCCTTTAAGACATTTTGTCCCGGTTTTTGCAACGCATTTTTCAAGCGTTGTTACGATTTTCTCATCACAGTCAAGGTATACGAGATTTATACCCGACAAAAGCCCGATAGGATCGCCTAAAGGCGACGTATCCATATCGTGCTGTACAACGCGACTTGCTACGACTGCATCGCATATTTTAAGATCAGGATGCAAGCCTCCGGCAACGCCGGTGTTGATAATAACGTCAACACCGTACTTGATTATCATAGTCTGTGCGCATAGTGCCGCAAACACCTTACCGACACCCGATACAGCTAATACTAACTCACGATCTCCGATATTTCCTTCATGAAAGGTTATTCCGCTGCAAACGCTGTCGCGTCTGTTTTCAAGCATATCTGCAAGCGATTCGACCTCGATCTTCATCGCTCCGATTATTCCGATTTTCTTTGACATTTGTTTTTCCTTCATAATTATCAAAACTTAAATATCCTTTTCGTGAAGAACGACTCCGTCCTTTACAAGCTCAGATTGAAGCAGGCTTATATCAAGCGTTGTAAAATCATCACTTAAAGCCGCCGCAGTTCCTGCCGCCTGCCCCGTGACTGCACAACAAGGTATAACTCGCATAACATCCCAAAGAGTTTCGTTAACCGATGTGCAT
>JAFQPF010000266.1 GCA_017411885.1 Clostridia bacterium | reverse complement strand
GATACGGCGAGGAGAGAGTGTCGCAGATAATCGCCTTCGCGACTCTTGCGGCAAGAGCCGCCGTGCGCGACGTAGGCCGTGCGCTCGGAATGCCCTATTCAAGGGTGGATGAGGTCGTCTCTCTTATTCCGCGCGATCTTAACGTGACAATAAAGGGACTTCTTGACGGCACGCTGAAGCTTAAAAAGGAAAAGCTTACAGACGAATACGTGCGCAAGTTCAGAGAAGCGTATGAGTCGGATCACGAAATAAAACGGCTTATAGATATTTCCCTTGCGCTTGAGGGTATGCCGCGGCATACGCAGGTGCACGCCGCAGGCGTTGTTATAACCGACAAGCCCGTGTACGAATACGTGCCGCTTGCGCTCAGCAAGGGCTCGGTAGTGACCGAATACGATATGGACAAGGTGTCATCACTCGGACTTGTCAAGTTTGACTTTTTAGCACTTCGTTTCCTTACCATAATTTCGGACGCAAGCGAGCTTATACGTAAAAATGAGCCCGATTTCGATATCGAAAAGATACCGCTTGACGATGAAAATACCTACAAATTTATTTCGGACGGAAACACAGACGGACTTTTCCAGCTCGAATCTCCCGGAATGAAGAGGCTGCTCACTTCGCTCAAGCCTGAAAATATCGAGGATATAACGGCGGCGATATCGCTTTACCGTCCCGGACCGATGGACAGTATTCCCGAATATCTCAAAAACCGTGAATCGGGTGAGATAGAGTATAAAATACCCGCGCTGAAGCCGATACTCGACGTTACCTGCGGATGCGTTATATACCAAGAGCAGGTAATGAGCATATTCCGTGAGGTCGCGGGCTACAGCCTTGGCAGAGCGGATATTGTGCGCCGTATGATGGCGAAAAAGAAGACCGCCGAGATGGAAAAGGAACGCGAAACCTTTATCCGCGGAGCGGCGGAGCGCGGTATAAACGCAGATGACGCCAACGAGCTTTTCGACAGGCTTGCCAAATTTGCAAGCTATGCCTTTAACAAAAGCCACGCGGTCGCGTATTCGATGCTTGCTTACAGAACGGCGTATCTCAAGTGCAGATATACCGGCGAATATATGGCGGCGCTGTTGACATCCGTCCTTGGAAACATCGCAAAGACCGCCGAATACACGCTTCAGGCGGAAAAATACGGCGTAAGGATACTTCCGCCCGATATAAACGAAAGCTTTACCGATTTTACGGTAGGCCCAAACGGAATACGCTTCGGGCTTGCGGCGATCAAAAACGTAGGACCCGGCTTTATCGACGCTATCATAGACGAAAGACGAGAGGGGGAATTTGTCTCCTTTGAGGATTTTGCCAAGCGAATGAGCAAGCGCGAGCTTAACAAAAGACAGGTGGAATCGCTTATCAAATGCGGCGCGTTTGACCGCTTCGACGTATACAGAAGCAGACTTCTTTTGGCATATGAAAAGATCATAGACGAAAATATCGCAAGCTCACGCGCAAATTCGGACGGTCAGCTTGATATGTTTGCCGATCTTGCCACGCTCGGAGAGGGCTCTGGCACAGAATACCCCGACATTCCCGAGCTTGAAATGCGCGAGCTGTTGCGCTTTGAAAAGGAATGTGCCGGACTTTATTTTTCGGGACATATTCTCGACGGCTTTTCAGAGCATATAGAAAAGCTTTCGGCAATAAGCAGCTCGGTGCTTGCACAAGCCGACACAGAGGCTGACGAGGGAGAAAGAACTTCCGAATACGAAAACGGCAGCGAGGTCGTAATGGCGGGAATAATAAGCTCGTGTGCGGTAAAAAGCACGCGTGCCAAGCAGAGAATGATGTTTCTGACGCTTGAAGACGCGACAGGCGAAATTGAGCTTATAGCCTTCCCGAGAATACTTGAAGACAACGCGCATCTGCTCGTAAGCGATACGGCTGTGGGCGTGCGCGGCAAGCTTTCGTATAAGGATGACGAGGCGGTAAAGCTTATAATCGACGCGATAATACCGCTTTGCCGCAACGGTGAGCCTGAAGAGAAAATGC
This sequence comes from Clostridia bacterium, assembly GCA_017411885.1. The sequence goes on along the minus strand of JAFQPF010000266.1, from coordinate 2,761 downwards.
AAGCTCTTGACGCGCCAAAGAAAAAGGAAGCGGCGGCAAGAACCGAAGCAAAAAAAGAGGTAAAGGTGCAGATAAAGAGAGTCTTTTTAAGAGTCGCCGACACAGAGTGCGAGGCATATAAAAAGGCGTGTCTGCTCGCGTCGATCTTCGAGGGTAATACTCCGGTGATATTTTATGACTCGTCAAGCAGAGAATACCTTAAGGATAAACGGATCGGAATTGAGCTTACCGATTTCGTGTTAAGCGAGCTTAAGGGACTGCTCGGAGAAGAAAACGTGGTTGTAAAATAGCTTTACCGACCTGCAAAAACATAAGAGGAACAAATGGAAAACGTAAAAAACATTATTTCGGCAATATCCGACACAGCATTGCTCGGGGCAATAGTGAATGCCCTTGCCGTAATTATCGGCGCAGGCGTGGGGATGTTACTTAAAAAGGGAATACCCGACAGGGTTTCGGATACGATCATGAAGGGGCTTGCCCTTTGCGTAATTATGATCGGTATTCAGGGTATGCTTAAGGGCGAAAACACGCTTATCACGATACTTTCGGTCGTGCTTGGCGGAATTTTGGGCGAGCTTTTGAGAATTGACGACGGTATGAACCGGCTCGGCAAATACGTTGAATCAAAATTCAAGGGCGGAGGAGAAAACTCTAAGATCGCCGAGGGCTTCGTTACGGCAAGCCTTTTGTTTGTAGTCGGTGCGATGGCGGTCGTTGGCTCGCTACAGAGCGGACTTATGCACGACCATACGACAGCATATGCCAAAAGTATGCTTGACGGCGTGTCGTCAATAATTTTCGCCTCCACGCTTGGCATAGGTGTAATGCTTTCGTCTGTTGCCGTGCTTGTGTATCAGGGAGCGATCACGCTTTTTGCGGGCTTCTTGGCACCGGTGTTAAGCGATACGGTCATCGCCGAAATGACCGCCGCAGGCTCGGTTATAATTTTAGGGCTCGGATTTAATATGATCGGGCTTACAAAAATAAAGGTGGCAAATTATCTGCCCGCGATATTTTTGCCGATATTGTTTTGTCTGTTCATTTAATGTTTACGGCAAATAGCGGTATCGTAAATTATAAGCGTATGAATATTCACAAAGCGTTCAAAAAAAGGTTTTATACTGTATACGGATATAATTACCGTGCGTGAAAGATAATAAAAAGAAAAGAGGTTTGAAATGAGCAGAGCCAGAAAACAAGGAAAAGGACAGAGCGTTTTTGCAAAGGTGCTTACGGGAATCTTCAGCACCCTGCTTACCCTGTTTCTTATATTGTTTATTGCCGGAATAATCGTAGGATGCGCCTTTGCCATCTACGTAAATCAGTATCTTGATCCGGAAATAGACGAATCGTTATTAAACGTCGGACAAAGTCTTACCTCAAAGATATATTACTATGATTATGAGGACAGAGAATACAGAGTCGGAGAGGCGGTAGAAATAGAGGACCAGCGCTTGTACGGCGCGCAGAATAATATCTGGGTAAGCTATACCGATATGCCCAAAAACCTCGTGGAAGCCTTCGTTGCCATAGAGGACCACCGCTTCTGGAACCATAAAGGCGTGGACTGGAAAAGAACGGCAGGCGCGGTAGTCAATTTCGTTACCGCGTATACCGGACGCTACGGCGGCTCGACCATAACCCAGCAGCTTATAAAGAACCTCACCAAGGACGATGACGTTACAATACAGCGTAAGGTGCAGGAGATACTCAGAGCGCTCAATCTTGAAAAGAAAAAGGAAAAGAGCGAGATCATTGAGATGTATCTCAATACCATCTTCCTTTCGCAGAACTGTAACGGAGTTCAGGCGGCGGCGTATACCTACTTCGGTAAGGACGTAAGCGAGCTTACACTTATCGAATGTGCGGCAATAGCGAGCATAACCAACGCGCCGACAAAGTACGACCCCGTGCTCAACCCCGAAAACAATAAGGAAAGACGCGACCTTTGTCTTTCGCTTATGCTTGAGTACGAAAAGATAACCAAGGAGGAGTTTGACGCCGCATACGACAAGGAGCTTGAGCTTAACTATAAGGGCAGGGCGGTAACCACCTCCAACACCTCAAACAGCTGGTATACAGACGCGGTTATAGACGACGTTGTAGACGCGCTCGTTGAAGAATACGGCTTTACTAAGGAATACGCCTCCAACCTCGTGTGGACAGGCGGACTTCAGATATATACTCTTATGGACCCCGAGGTTCAGAACGTGCTTGAGGAGGTTTATCTCAACGAAGCAAGCTTCCCCAAGGCAAACAACGCTATCCAGCCGCAGTCGGCTATGGTAGTCATAGATCCCAAAACCGGTGACGTGCTCGGACTTGTCGGCGCGCGCGGAGAAAAGACCAAGAACCGTATACTCAACCGTGCGACACAGACAACACGCTCACCCGGATCGTCGATCAAGCCGCTTTCGGTTTACGGACCTGCGCTTGAATACGGACTTATCACGTATGGAAGCGTTTTTGACGACGTTCCCGTGACCTTCAATTCAAAGGAATATACAGATAAGGAGCTTGCAAAGCTTCCGAAGGACGAGGAGGGCGAGATCATATTCCCCGATCCCACTCCTTACCCGAAGAACCTACCTTATATATATAACGGACTTACGACCGTGCACGATGCGCTCAGACGCTCGGTAAACACTATATCGGTAAGAATACTTGATAAGCTCGGTATAGAAAATTCCTTTGATTTCGTAAAGAATAAGCTCCATATGGACAGCTTTATCGAATATAAGGGAATAAACGGCAAGGT
>JAFQPF010000265.1 GCA_017411885.1 Clostridia bacterium | reverse complement strand
GATCGCGCGGAACATATTGTGCATCGGCTCACCGAGGTTTTCACGGCGGTGAGCCGTGATAAGTATAAGCTTACTGTCGCTTGCCCATTCAAGCTAGGGATGCGTGTAATCGTCGCGCACCGTGGTCTTGAGCGCGTCGATCGCCGTGTTACCCGTAATGTATATCGAGCTCTCGTCCTTGCCTTCCTTTATAAGGTTAGCCTTGGAAAGCTCGGTCGGCGCGAAATTGTACTTTGAAATGATAGAGACCGCCTGACGGTTGAATTCCTCGGGGTAAGGGCTGTATATGTTGTAGGTGCGAAGGCCAGCCTCAACGTGACCGACCGGTATCTGCAAATAGAAGCAGGCAAGCGCGGTAACAAAGGTCGTTGACGTATCTCCGTGAACGAGTACAACGTCGGGCTTTACCTCTTCAAGAACGCTTTTGATATTTGTTAAAATATTGGTCGTGATATCAAATAAGGTCTGCTTGTCCTTCATTATCGAAAGGTCAAAATCGGGCACTACGTTAAAGGCATCAAGCACCTGGTCGAGCATCTGTCTGTGCTGACCGGTAACGCAAACTACCGTTTTGAGTCCAGCGCGCGATTTAAGTTCGTTTACAAGCGGACACATTTTTATCGCCTCGGGACGTGTCCCGAATACAAGCATTATCGTTTTCATTATCTTCTCTCCGATTTGGGTGATTAAAGTCTGTAAATATCTTCAAGCGTGCATACGTTACGCGTATCAAACACTACCTTGCCTGCAAGCTTATCTTCATTTTTCTTGATCTCGTCGTGGCCAACCATAATTACAACAAGGTCAACGTCATCAAGGAACTTGTCAAGATCGTGATACTGGTTTTCACATATATCGTTTTCAATAAAAGGGTCGTAAACCTTAAGCGGCTCTGCAAGATGCTTTCTTTGCATTCCAAGAAGCTGAAGTGTGGGGGATTCGCGGTAATCGTCTACGTTTTCCTTGTAGGTGAGGCCGTAAAGTCCGACTTTTGATATGTCAGTCATGCCCTTTTCCTTCATTATCTCATAAATGCGTTCAAGCACAAATTCCGGCATAGAATCGTTGATCTTCATCGATTCCCATATTACCTTTGTGAGCGCGGGATAATCGCCTACCAAGAACCACGGGTCGACCGAAATACAGTGACCGCCTACTCCCGGACCGGGTGTAAGTATATTAACACGCGGATGCATATTGCATATCTTGATTATCTCATAAACGTCCATTCCATCGTGATGGCATATCTTCGCAAGCTCGTTTGCAAAAGCTATGTTTACCGCGCGGAAGGTGTTTTCCACAACCTTTGTCATTTCCGCAGTTTTTATATCGGTAACGACAATTTCGCCCTGACAGAAGCTTGCGTAATACTCTTTCACTTTCTCGCCGATAGCGGGATCGTCCGCGCCGACCGTGCGGTTGTTATGTAAAAGCTCGTACACCATATTGCCGGGTATAATGCGCTCGGGCGCGTGAACAAGGTTTATATCCTTGCCGATAACAAATCCGTTTTCTTCGATTATCGGACGGACAAAGCGGTCAATGGTGCCGGGAGATACGGTCGACTCGATAACGACAGTCGCTCCTTTCGGGCATACCCGCATGATCTCCTTTACAGCCGCGTTAACGTAGCAAGCATCAATTTTCTTGCTGAAGCTATCGTAAGGCGTGGGAACCGAAACTATGTACATATCGGTCACCTGATATTCGGTGGTGAATTTGATTCCTCCCTTTACAGCCTCTGCAAAAAGCTCGTCAAGTCCTTTTTCCTTGAAGGTGGTCTTGCCGGCGTTGAGTGTAGCCACAAGCTCCTTGTTGTAGTCAGTACCGACCACCTCAACTCCGTGAGAAGCCATCATAAGTGCCGTCGGCAGACCGATGTATCCAAGTCCGATTACGTTTACCATTTGTTATTACCTCGATTATAAGTATTTTTTCAAGTTCTCAATAAAAGAATCAAAAGATTCTGCTTCTTTTTTACGTTTGTCAAGGATAATACTCGAATAGTCGTTTTGAAGAAAATCGTCAGCAAGCTTGAACGCTTTATTCCAAAGGGTTCTGTCACAATAAAGCCCGAATTTTCTCATAGCCTTCACTATAATCGATTGATTACGGTAGTCAGCCTCCATGCGCCAATCGGCAAGTCCAAGTCGCGTCATTACGTCCAAAATCTTCGTTTTGTTTACTGCGGAAAAATCGTTTTTGAATTCGATCGGTATTACAGGAACACCGTTTGCAAGCGACAAAAGTGTTCCGTGGAAGAAGTGAGTAAATGTCAGCTTGAAAAGTGAGAAAACGTGCACCCACTCAAAAGGGGTAAGATCATACAAATACACGTCGGCATACTTGTTTGGCTCGTAAAGTGCCACAAGCTGTATACGATTGCCGTATTTTTTCTTGATCTCTCTGCCTATCGAGTTTCCTGCCATAAGTCCTATTAGCGGCTTTGAAAAATCGACTCCGTGAGCGATCATTTTTTTCTTTAGTGCTTCCATATCGCAGGGAACATCGCTCAGATCCAAAAACATCGTCGGATCACAGTTGTGATAAACCGGTGTGCTTCTGTTTACAAACCGAACCATATCCTCGGTCGTAGTGTCTCTTACACCTATGTATTTGAAATCGCCAAATGCCGTATCAAGATACTCTTTTTGCTCGTCTGTCATATTCTGATAGACCATTCCGTGAGCAGAAGCGGCATAGCTGAATTTTATACCCTTGTAATCCTTAAGGAAGTAAAGATTTGGAAAGCCCCTCGTCACCCAGTTGAATACAGCGTCGCTTCCAACGATAACGGCATCGTATCTTTCATTCATATACTTGACCATTTCGGTATAATCATCGGATATCTCGCAGAAGTCAGACAATGGCAAGCTTTGCTGGCATTGCTTGAACGCCTCGTTTCTCTTTTTTAAGAACTCCTGTTTTTTCTGATCCTGGCACGATTCAACCTGCAGGTCATAGCTGTCTATCGCTTTTTTGGACGAATAATCTATAACTTCAATATTGTGTTCTGGAAGCTCTTTTTGCAATCTTTTCACAAGAGAAAAGCACTGTGTAAAAGCTCCGTAATTATAGCTCCTGTGAAAGGTAAGAATTCCTATGTTCATATTATCTCCTTTTAAGCACGCCTTTTACTATGTTGACCGTTGCCGCAAAGGCTTGGGTTTTATGGAACAAACCAATTATAGCCATATTGGGAATAATAACACACAACACACAACCAACCAGGAGCTTGATTACTCCCTCCTGCGGGCATATAAAATTCAACAAAGTGCTTGTCAATGCACAGCACGCAACAGTAACAAAGCCGTATGCAAAATATATCTTGAAATATTCAAAAGTGTTTACACCAAAAACTCTTCTGTATATTAGCCACGGATCATACCAAAGCTGCGTTGTGGCACGCGAAATAATCGTTCCCAGAAAGATTCCCGAAATTC
>JAFQPF010000264.1 GCA_017411885.1 Clostridia bacterium | reverse complement strand
TTCTGGTGGGCCATCAGGGACTCGAACCCCGGACCAACCGGTTATGAGCCGGTTGCTCTAACCAACTGAGCTAATGGCCCTCATTGGTGACTGATAAATTATATCACAGTTGATAGTGATTGTCAAGAGATTTTTATGCTTTTTTTGTTTTTTCTTGATAAGTCCATATATCTGCGTGCTTTTACTATTGATAATTGTCGAAAAATATGATAAAATGAACTTAAGTTATATCATACCACTGAAAGGATATGAAAATATGTTAAATCTCGATTTCTTTATGCCCGTAAAAACCTATTTCGGAGAAAATGCTCTTGACAGGGCAAAGAGCGAATTTGCTTGCGGTCATCACGCGCTTATCGTGACAGGTAAGCGCTCGGCAAAGCTTTGCGGTACTTACGACGACGTTACCTCTTTGCTTGACACAATGGGTATTGCCCACACTCTCTTTGACAAGATAGGCGAAAACCCAAAGCTTTCGGTATGCTTCGAGGGCGGTAAGGCGGCACGCGAGGCAGGTGCTGATTTTGTAATCGGAATCGGCGGAGGCTCCCCGCTTGACGCGGCAAAGGCAATATCCGCATTCGCGGCAAACGAGTCGCTTTCAGAAGAAGCGATCTTCGACGCGGACTTTACTGATATGCTCCCGATAATCCTTTTGCCGACCACCTCGGGTACAGGAAGCGAGGCTAACAATTATTCGGTTCTGACGATCGATTCAAAGGACGTAAAGAAGACCTTCAAGCATCCGCGCTCGTATGCGCGCGCGGCGATCCTTGATCCGAGATATACCTACACCCTTTCTTATGATTATACCCTCAGCACCGCGCTTGATGCATTCTGCCACTGTATAGAATCCTATCTTTCACCGAAATCGACAGATATTTCGATGATGTTTGCGCTTTACGGAGCAAAAAAGCTCTGGAACGGACTTAACGCGATGAAAAACTCGCCCGAAGCTCTTGCCGATACCGAGGACGTGGCTGTGAAAGCACTCAGAGCCGAGCTTATGGCGGCATCCTTCGCCGGCGGTGTAGCTATAAATACTACCGGCACAGGCTTTCCGCATCCGCTTGGCTACAGCCTTACACTGTACAGCGGTATCCCTCACGGCAAGGCGTGCGCGGCATTCACCGGGGAATACATAAAGTATAATATGAAAAACGAAACGGGCGCAAGCAAGCTTTATACCCTTGCACGTGCTCTTGAAACGACACCCGAAGAAATCGCCCACACTATCCCCGAGCTTTCGGGCGTCGCGCTTTCGCTTGATGCGGCATCACGCAGGGAATATGTGGATCGTGTGAAGGGCGCGGGCAATTACTCGAACAGCCCTTACGTTATAAGCTATGAGGAAATGCTTGACATATATAACCGTTTGTTTGTGTGATAACTGTGTAAAAAATGCAATGTTTTGTATAGTTAATGCAATAGTATTTTAACTTTTTGCTTGGTATAATTAGGTTGGAAAACAATCTTTGAGGAGAAAAGCAAAATGATCAAGGAAAAAATAAAAAACAGAGAAAAAATAATAGGTACTCACATAAACTTCGCCGATCCGTCGGTAGGACGCATCGCGGGACTTGCGGGCTACGATTTTATCTGGATAGATATGGAGCATAACTATATCTCCTTTGAAAGTCTGCTTTCACTTGTGATCGCAGTTCAGTCAACGGGTACAGACGTAATAGTAAGAGCTCCGCAGGACGATCTTACAGCGACGAAGAAGATAATCGAAATGGGAGTTGACGGCATCATTTTCCCTATGGTGAGAACGGCTGAAGAGGCAAACAGACTTTTGTCTTATACACTTTATCCGCCGCACGGAAGACGAGGCTTCGGACCTATGAACGCGGTAGGTTACGGCGCGTTTGACGTTTTGGATTACGTTAAAACAAACCACGAAAAGATGTGCCGATTTATTCAGATCGAGCACGTGGACGCGGTCAAGAATCTTGATGAAATAATGAAGAACGAATTCATAGACGGCTACATTATCGGCGCAAACGATCTTTCAGGCTCTATAAATGAGCTTTGCAACGTCTTTGGCGAAAACACGACCGCGCTTATTACCGAAACGATCACCAAGCTTAAGGCTAACGGCAAATACGTCGGACTTTCCACGGGTGATCTTAGCGAGGAAACCTTTAAGCATTGGAGCGATATGGGAGTCGATATGCTTTCGGCAGGTGCCGACTTTGACTTTCTGAGTGCCGGTATGAAGAAGAATAAAGAATCATTGCAGAGAATAATGAAGGGCTAATGATGAATAAAAATATCAGCTTTGAAAACACCTATCTCGGCATAGAGCTTGGCTCTACGAGGATAAAGGCGGTGCTTACGGACGATACCTTTTCGCCTGTCGCCGAGGGATTTTTTGAATGGGAAAACGATTTTAAGAACGGATATTTTACATACTCGCTTGAAAGCATTCACCGTGGTGTAAAAGAGTGCTTCAAGAGCTTGTCGGATGACCTTTATACCAAGTACGGTACGCGTCCTGCGAGCTTTGGCGCGATAGGAATTTCGGGAATGATGCACGGATACCTTGCTTTTGATGAAAACGATAATCTGCTCACACCGTTCAGAACCTGGAGAAATACCACTACCGCAGAGGCGACCGACAGGCTTTCGGATGCCTTTGGTATGAATATCGGTCAAAGATGGAGTATTTCGCATCTGTATCAGGCAATACTCAATAATGAAGAGCATATTACCCAAATAGCACATATCACAACGCTTGCAGGCTATATCCATTATCTTCTGACAGGAAGATGGGAGCTTGGCGTATGCGACGCATCGGGAATGTTCCCCGTAAGCGGAGGCGAATACGATAAGGAAAAGCTTGAAATCTTCGCGCGTATGATATCCGTTTTTGATCTGCCGTGGAAGCTTGAAAATATCCTCCCGCGCGTAAGACTTGCGGGAGAAGACGGCGCGGTGCTTACCAAGGACGGCGCACGCTTTTTAGATCCTACGGGTACACTTCTTCCGGGTGTACCGCTTTGTCCTCCCGAGGGAGATGCAGGCACCGGAATGGTCGCAACAAATTCGGTCGCACCGGGAACAGGTAACGTTTCAGCGGGAACGTCGGTCTTTTCGACCTTTGCGCCCTTGGTGATGTATGCCACATTGTGTACCAGATCGATAACGCCGTTGCCATCGGAGGTGGGGATGGTCACGGGGCAGACGATGGAGCCGTACTTGCCCTTGAGAGTCTCCAGAGCCTGGAAGTAGTCAC
>JAFQPF010000263.1 GCA_017411885.1 Clostridia bacterium | reverse complement strand
TAAGCGTGCCCTTGATATTTTTCTTTTTGTTTTCCATATCTACGCCTCCTTATACCTTATCGGTCGTCTTTTCGCCGAACAGGCCGGTAGGCTTAACGACGAGAATTATTATAAGAAGCGCAAAGGTGAACGCATCCGAGAAAGTAGCAAAATCAGTACCTCTGATAATGCTTTCGCATATGCCGATTACAAACGCGCCTACAACCGCACCGGGAACCGAGCCGATACCGCCGAACACCGCCGCAACAAAGGCTCTGAGTCCGGGAAGCGCACCCGAGGTGGGAACGATTACCGAGAAGTTTGTAAAGTAAAGCACCGAACCTACTGCCGCAAGTGCAGAGCCGATAATAAAGGTTACCGAGATGACCTTATTTATCTTGATACCCATAAGTCGGCTTGTTTCAAAGTCCTTTGAAACAGCACGCATCGCCATACCTATCTTTGTATGGTTTATAAGCTGAGTAAGCGCGAAAACGAGAACGAGAACTATAACCGGTGTTACGATCTTCGCCCACTTTGTCGGAGTATTGAATATATCAACCGTTCCCGAAAGGAAGGGGATGGTAGGATAATACATAGGCTGACCCGCGGTTATGTATGTCATAAAGTTCTGAAGCAGGTAGCTTACACCTATTGCCGAAATCATAACGCTCATTCTCGGCGCGCTTCTGAGCGGAAGATACGCCGCGCGCTCGATAATAAAGCCAAGGATTATGGTAAACGCTATCGCGATCGGGATAGCTATGTACCACGGAAGCGATGCCACCATATATATAAGCACCATACCGGCGACCATAAAAACGTCGCCGTGAGCGAAGTTTATAAGTCTCAGTATACCGTAAACCATCGTGTATCCGATAGCGATCAGCGCATACTGTCCGCCAAGCGAGATACCCGATACGATGATCGAAGCGATAAATTCCACAAAAACACCTCTCAATTTTTACGCCGCGTCAAAGCGGCGTGTAAGTAATGGGGGAAAAGCTTTCCCTACAACGCAAAATCACGGCTTTCAGAGCCATTTTTTTGACCGTGCGGAAAATACACGAGCATTTTCGCGCACTTTGCGCGCGATCAAAAAAAGCAACTAATCGCTTGGCAGAGTTTCCCCTGCCAAGCGATCAAGCTTATAACACGAAGCTTATATTAGTCAGCCTTCTGTACTGTTTCAAGAACCCAGGATGCTGTTGCATTGTCGGATGTCTTGATGTATGCAGTATCACGGATAGCGTCGCCGATATCGTCGAATGCGATGTGTCCGGATACGCCGTCGTATACAACGCCGGGAAGTGCAGCCTTGATGTCTGCCTTGTCAGCAGAATCAGCAGCCTTGATAGCCTCAAGTGCTACGTAGTATGCATCGTAACCCATTGCTGTAACTGCGGAGATTGTATCGTTACCGCCGTTGGATGTCTTGGCATCAGCGTTGGTGTTGATGTATTCCTTGATACCTGCGTCGAATTCGGGCGAACCGCCTTCCTGATAGAAGGTGGAAACGTAAAGTCCGATTTCTGTATCCTTAGCAGCTTCAAGAACCTTGTTATCGTCAAGTGTGTCGGAGCCGAGGATAGGAGCTGTGATACCGAGGTCAGCAGCCTGTGTGATGATCTGTGTTGCGTATGCGATAGATACGGGTGTGAAGATAACGTCTGCTTCTTCAGCCTTAGCCTTGTTGAGGTATGTAGTGAAGTCAGCATTGTTTGTGGGGAAGGAATCCTTGATTACTTCGCCGCCTGCAGCTGTGAATGCCTGCTCGAAGAATGTGATAAGGCCCTGGTCATACTCGTTACCGAGCTCGCCGAGGAGGTATGCCTTATCTGCGCCGAACTTATCTGCTGCAAAGTTTGCAAGAACAGAGCCCTGGAAGGGATCGAGGAAGCAAATTCTGAAGTAGTGCTCGTTACCTGCAGTAACGTTGGGGTTTGTGCAGGTTACGCCGATAGCGGCAAGACCTGCCTGATCAAAGAACTCACTACCTGCCATGGAAACGCCCGAGCCGTAGGAGCCGAGTACGATAGCTACATCAGCGTCAACGAGAGCTGTTGCCGCAGAGGGAGCCTTGTCTGTGGAAGAACCGTTATCTGCGAGAACGAGTTCAACCTTGTATTCCTCGCCGCCGATTGTAACAGAGGGAGTTTCTACGTTTGCATACTGCATACCGAGAATTTCCTTCTTACCGCCAGAAGCGGAGTCACCTGTGGAAGGCTCGAATACGCCGATCTTGATTACCTTTTCTCCGGCAACCTCTTCGCCACCTGCTTCGGTAGTTTCACCGCAGCCTGCGAATGCAAGAGTAACCATCAAAAGTGCGAGAATAAGAGCTAAAATCTTTTTCATTGTTGATTTTCCTCCAAAATGAATTTACAGGTTCGCCAAGGTGACGCTGAGTGCGCCGGCATCGACGACCTTGAAAGTATTATACCACAACTTAATATATTTGTAAAGCAATTTTTTACGTTTTTTTACCATTTGAGCAAATTTTTTGATTTGTTGGTTAAAAATACGATCAAAAACATACAGGCGGCCGCCAAAGCGACCGCCGTTACGTTATCTTTTACCGCTATTACATAAGGCTGCGGTAGAGTGCCTCGATATCCTCAACGCTTGTTTCGCGGGGATTTCCGGGACGGCAAGCGTCTGCAAAAGCGTCAAGAGAGAGCGCGTGAACGTCCTCTTCCTTGACAACGCCCTTAAGCGAGCATACGACTCCAACGTCCTCTGCAAGCTTCTTTACTGCGTCAACTGCTGCCTGTCTGTATTCATCCTGGCTCATTGCATCAACACCCTCAACGCCCATAGCGCGTGCAATGTCGCGGTACTTTTCGCCTGTATAGGGAGCGTTATACGCCATTACTGTAGGAAGAAGTGTTGCGCAAGCCTTACCGTGAGGCATATCGTAGTAAGCCGAAAGGGTGTGAGCCATAGAATGGTCAACACCAAGGCCTACGTTAGAGAAGCCCATGCCTGCAACGTACTGACCGAGAGCCATTCCGTCTCTGCCCTCTTTTTCGTTCTTTACTGCGCCGCGAAGGCTGCGTGCGATGATCTCGATAGCCTTGATATGGAACATATCCGAAAGCTCCCACGCGCCCTTTGTGATATAGCCCTCGATCGCGTGTGTAAGAGCGTCAAGTCCTGTAGCCGCTGTAAGAGATGCGGGCATTGTTGCCATCATATCGGGGTCAACGATCGCAACCACGGGAATATCGTGAACGTCTACGCATACAAACTTTCTCTTCTTTTCAACATCTGTGATAACGTAGTTGATAGTAACCTCTGCTGCGGTACCTGCTGTTGTCGCTACCGCGATTATGGGAGCGCAGGGGTTCTTTGTGGGAGCAACGCCCTCGAGCGAGCGAACGTCCTCAAATTCAGGGTTTGTGATTATGATACCGATAGCCTTTGCGGTATCCATAGCCGAGCCGCCGCCGATAGCTACGATAGAATCAGCACCTGCCGCCTTGAATGCCGCAACACCGTTCTGTACGTTTTCGATGGTGGGGTTAGCCTTTATATCAGAGTATACAACGTAAGGGATTCCGGCTTCATCGAGAAGGTCGGTAACCTTTTTTGCGATACCGAACTTTATAAGATCGGGGTCTGTTGCAACAAACACCTTCTTAAAGCCGCGGTTCTTGATCTCTTCGGGGATCGCCTTGATAGCGCCCGCGCCGTGATACGAGGTTTCGTTAAGTACAAATCTTTGCATAATCTTTACACCTTTCTGACTATAAATTTGCAATGCCGCAATGCGGCTTTGCCTTTACTTTTACAGTATACCACAAGACTTTGACAAAATCAAGACAAAGTTTTGGAAATTTTCACATTCTTAACATTATACCGCAAAGGGTGCCTGTCAAAAACTCAAGTTTTAGCACCGTATGTACTTTTTGCAATGTTTCGGGGCAAATTAAGTGTTTTTTGCAATTTACTTTGCAGAAATAATAGTGTAGAATTAAGAAAAAAGGACCGGGGAGGACACAATGAAAAAAATCGTTATTCTCGGATGCGAAAATTCGCACGCCGAGGGATTTTTGGACATAATAAAAAACAACGCCAAATTTTCGGACGTTGAGGTCATCGGTGTATACAGCGATGAAAAAGAGCCCTGCGAACGCATAAAAAGCAACTACGGCATTGAGACCATGGAAAGCTATGACACAGCAGTCGGCAGGGTTGACGGAGTTGTAGTTACCGCACGCCATGGAGACAATCACCTCAAATACGCCCTGCCCTACATAAAAAGCGGCGTTCCTATGTTTATAGACAAGCCGGTCACGATAAGTGAGAATGAAGTACTCAAGCTTGCGCGCTTGCTCAAAGAGTCGGGGGTACGTGTTACAGGTGGTTCCTCACTGCGCTTTGATCCTCTCGTTATGCGCCTTGCCGAAGAAGCACGCGCAGAAGAGGGCGGCAAAACGCTCGGCGGATTTGTTTCGGCACCTCTTGCAAGCGACAGCACCTACGGCGGCTTTTACTTTTACGCCCAGCATCTGTGCGATATTGTCGGCGCGATATTCGGAAAATATCCGCGCTCGGTTAAAGCATATGCCGCGGGAAAGCAGATAAGCGTTGTATTCAGATACCAAGACTTTGACGTAACGGGTGAATATATCGAGCACGGATACTCCTTATACAGTGCGTTCAGAGTCAGTGAAACGAAAATTACCGGCTCACAGCTTACACTTGCGGACAATCCCTGCTTTCACACCGAATTTGATGAGTTTTACAAGCTACTTTGCGGCGAAAAACAAAGCGGAAGCTACAAGGATTTCATCGCACCGGTATTTGTAATGAACGCGATCGTCCGCTCGCTTGAAAGCGGAAATGAAGAAAAAGTTAACGAAGCAGAAAACATATAAGGAGAAACCAAAATGATTTTTTCCGAAATCACTTCAAAGTGCTTACTTAAAGCAGACGATTCCAACCCCAGAAACTCTGATTCTGCCGCTATCAGATGCAACGACGGCGCGATAATGCTCGTCTGGCAGTATTTCGAGGGCAGTGAGCGCGGCTCAAACGATGAAGCTCCCTGTAATATTTCGGCTATGCGCTCGTACGATAACGGTCACACATGGGGTGAAAGATACGAGATCGCATCCGACTCAGACTGCATAAACGTGTACGCTCCCAATCTTTTCAAGACAAAGGATGGCAAAATTGCACTCATATACCACAAAAACATTTGCTTCTGGGAGGGCAAAGAGGTAAAGGCGTCAATTATGATAAAAATTTCCGAGGATGACGGCAGGACCTTCGGAGAGGCACGCAACATCACCGATTCGCTTAACTGCGCAAGCGTAGGAAGCCACGCGGTTATAAGAAGCGACAGCGGTCGACTCATCCTCCCTGTTATGGTATTCACCGGGCCGAGATGTATGCCGGGGGAAAACATCGTTGCCAAGGTGCTTTATTCGGACGACGACGGCTTAAGCTGGAGCTTTTCCGATAACGGCGCGCAGCTACCTATGCGCGGATGCCTTGAAAGCTACGTAGCACCTTACAAGGACGGAACACTCGTTATGGTGATACGCACACAGCTCGGCTCTATGTTCAAGTCATATTCCTTTGACGACGGAGTTACCTGGTCAAAGCCTCAGACGACAGGACTCGTCGCTCCCGAATCCTCTCCGTATATCACAAGGATCCCGAACAGCGATGCTATGCTCGTTATATGGAACAACTCCGAATACGATATGCACTTTAACCATTTCGGAAAGCGCACTCCGCTTACGATAGCGGTTACCTATGACGGCGCGAATACATTTACCGACATAACCGATATCGGAAGCGATCCCAAGGGCGTTTACTCAAATTCTACGGTTTTCTGGGTAAGCGACGACGAGCTTCTCGTAACCTATTGGTATTGCATATACACAGATAATTGGCTTATGACCGCAAACACAGATTTAGGTCAGGTCAGAATAAAGATCGACAGATCAAAGCTACACAAATAATCTTCCCTTTCCAAAGCGGGTTGTTGACACGCGCGCCTTATTGTGGTATCATAACTATGATATCGGCGCGTACCAACAGCCCGCGCTTTTATTTTGCTTCAAACAAGGCACGAAAGGAAATAATATGGATAAGAAAACCGCTTTTGAAGAACTCGGAATAGAGATGAAAAACGGCAAGCTCACAAGCGAGCAGATAAACAAGGTCAAGGGACTCGGATGCTTACGCGACAAGCGCTTTGACGATATTTTCAACGTGAGGGTAATAACCCGCAACGGAAAGATCACGTCCGACGAGCAAAGAGCCATCGCAAGCGCGGCCGATCTTTACGGTTCAGGCGAGGTCGCGATGACAAGCCGACAGACTATAGAGGTCCAGGGGGTAAGCTACGACAACATTCCCTCTCTTATACTTTATTTAAGGGAAAACGGACTTGAATGCGGCGGCACAGGCCCCAAGGTAAGACCGATAGTTTCCTGCAAGGGCACTACCTGCCAATATGGGCTTATCGACACCTTCGCGCTCAGCGAAAGGATACATAACTATTTTTACACAGGCTACCACTCGGTAGTGCTTCCCCACAAATTCAAGATCGCCGTAGGCGGATGCCCCAACAACTGCGTCAAGCCCGAGCTTAACGACATCGGCGTGATCGGTCAGAGAATATTTGAAATAAACAGCGAAAAATGCCGCGGATGCAGCACCTGCGTTGTTGAAGCCTCCTGCCCTATGAAGGCGGCGAGCCTTGAAAACGGCCGCATTAAAATAAACGGTGACATATGCAACAACTGTGGTAGATGCTTTGGCAAATGTCCTTTCGGCGCTATCGAAAACGCACGCGAAGGCTACAAGGTATGTCTTGGCGGAAGATGGGGCAAGAAAACGGCGGTGGCACGTCCTCTTTCAAGGCTTTTGACAAGCGAGGACGAGGTCATGGCGGTAATAGAAAAGGCAATACTTCTCTTTAAGGATGAGGGCATCAAGGGAGAGAGATTTGCCGATACGATCGAAAGACTCGGCTTTGAATACGTAGAGGGCAAGCTTCTTGAAAACTAAACTCGTCGCGCTTTTATGCGCGCTCATTACAATATTTTCGCTCTGTGCCTGTGCGGGAGACGGCATAAACACCGCTTCTGTCGAAAGCGTTTTATTTACCGACGCGCTCGGCCGAGAGCTTGAAATTGCCGTAAAGCCGAAGCGCGTTGCCGCGCTTATCGGAAGCTTTGCCGACATATGGATGCTTGCAGGCGGAGAGCTTTGCGCCGCCGCAGACGAGGCTTGGGAGGATTTCGGGCTTGAAATAAACGCCGTAAACCTCGGGGGTGCTCACTCACCGAGCCTTGAAATGCTCGTGGCATCAGAGCCTGAGCTTGTGCTCGCAAGCGCATCAACAAGCTCAAATGTGGAAATGCTCGACGCGCTTAACGACATGGGCATTCCGGTTGCATATTTTGACGTGGATAATTTTGAGGATTACCTTAAAATGCTCGACATATGCACCGACATCACGCAGAAAAAGGAAAACTATACACTCTACGGGCTTGCCTTGCAAGATCGCATAGAGCTTGCAAAGCAAAGGCTTCGCGACAAGGGGCAAAGAATACTTCTGCTCAGGGCATCATCGGGTACGCTCAAAGCCAAGGGCAGTAAGGGTACGGTGCTCGGCGAAATGCTTTACGATCTCGGATGCGTAAACGTCGCTGACAGTGAAAGCACACTTCTTGAATCACTCAGCATCGAAAGCATCCTTGAATATGAACCTTACAGGATATTCGCGGTCACTATGGGAGACGATGCGGCAGCTATTAAGAATATGAATCGGATAATATCCGAAAGTCCCGCGTGGAGCTCGCTCGAAGCGATAAAGGAAAACAGATTTCACATTATGAAAAAAAGGCTTTATAACATAAAGCCGAACGCAAGGTGGGCAGAAGCTTATGAAGGGCTCGTTGATATACTCTGCGAAGAATAAAAACAGAATACGCGCACTTTATCTGACAGGCTCCCTCCTTTTTGCTGTATCGGTAATACTCGCGCTCTGCTTTGGAAGCACACGGATAAGCATAAGCGGGCTTTTGGGCGCGCTTGCAAAGGGCGTTGACTCTCCCATATGCCGAATTCTTATATACGTGCGCTTGCCGAGATTAGTTTCGGCTCTCGCTTGCGGAATGGCTCTCTCGGTGTCGGGCGCGGTAATACAAGGCGTGCTTGCAAACAAGCTTGCTTCCCCGAGCATAATAGGAGTCAACTCGGGCGCGGGACTCGCGATAACCATATGCACCGCACTCGGTCTTTACGGAGGCTGGCAATTATCCCTATTTTCATTTTTAGGTGCATTTGCCACGGTTATTATTGTAAGTACCTGCGCAAGCCGTCTGCGCGCGTCAAAGGGCACGGTCATATTGCTCGGTGTTGCGGTAAACAGCATTCTTTCGGCAATTACAGAGGCACTTATCACATTTATGCCGGGTGTCGGAATTATGACTGCCGATTTCAGAGTCGGTGAGATATCATCGGTCGCATATTCAAGGCTTTTGCCGTCGGGCTTACTTATAGCTTTGGGATTTGCGCTTCTTCTTTCACTTACAAACGAGCTTGACATACTGACTCTCGGTCAGGACGATGCGCGCGCACTCGGAATGAACGTCAACCTCATGCGCACTCTTCTTTTGCTTTTAGCCGCGCTTTTGGCAGGCTGTGCCGTGAGCCTTTCGGGACTTTTATCCTTTGTAGGACTTATAATTCCTCACGCGTTAAGGCGCATTGGTGTCAACAATCACGCCGATCTCTTAAAGCTTTGCGCGCTTTACGGATCAGCCTTTTTGTGCCTGTGCGACACCGCGGCAAGGACTCTTTTTTCACCGTATGAGATACCCGTGGGAATAATAATGTCCTTTATAGGCGCTCCCTTCTTTATATTCATTCTCATCAAGGGGAAAGGAGGGCACGCACGTGATAATACTTGAAAATATAAGTGCCGGATACGGCAAATACCGGGTGCTTCACGGTATTTCGGCACACTTTGAAAACAAAAGACTGATTTCGGTGATCGGGCCTAACGGATCGGGGAAAAGCACACTATTCAAGGTTATGTCCGGACTTATTCCCTGCACAGGCGGAAGCATCTTTGCGGATAATGAAAGCCTGTCCGGATTAAACAGGCGCGGAATAGCTAAAAGTATATCTTATCTTTCACAATCCAAGGGTATACCCGATATGACAGTCGCGCAGATGGTGCTTCACGGAAGATTTCCATATCTGGCATATCCCCGCAGGTACAGAGAAAGCGACAGAAAAATCGCGTATGAGGCGATGAAAACACTCGGCATAGAAAAGCTTGCGGACACACCGTTGTACGCCCTCTCAGGCGGTATGCGCCAGACCGCATACATAGCGATGGCGCTTGCGCAGGACACAGACCATATCCTGCTTGACGAGCCAACGACCTATCTTGATATTTCTCATCAGATCGCGCTTTCAAAAACGCTGCGCTCACTTGCAGATTCGGGCAAATGCGTGATATCGGTAATGCACGACCTTGTGCTTGCATTAAATATATCCGACGACATACTCGTGCTTGATAAAGGCTGTGCCGTGGCATTCGGTACACCTGGGGAGATCTTTAACAGCGGTATCATAGACCGCGTATTCGGAATATCGCTTGACTTTAATGAAAACGGCTATAATTACAAATATCCGCCACGGTAAACCGTGACGGATATTTTTTGTTTCGCTTGATTATTTCTTGTCGCCCGCGATTTCCTTAAGGCTTGCGGCAAGCCCCGCGATACCCTGTATCTCGGAGGGAATTATGATCTTTGTAGCCTGGCCGTCGGCTGCCTTTTCAAAGCTTTCAAGAGCCTTTATTGTAAGATAGCCCTCACCGGGCGCGGCATCGTTGATACGCTTGATACCCTCGGCGATAGCTGTCTGCACAGCGAGAATACCCTGCGCCTTACCCTCGGCTTCTCTGATAGCCGCTTCCTTCTTTGCGTCCGCTCTGAGGATAGCCGCTTC
>JAFQPF010000262.1 GCA_017411885.1 Clostridia bacterium | reverse complement strand
TTTGACAAGGATTTAAGTATCTTTGTCTTTGAACGGCACATGATACACTGTGCACCGGGGTGCAACAGCGTTCTGCCGCATTTCGGACAAACGCTTAAGATACGTTCAAAGGATACTGCTATAATTGCAAGCTCCTCATTCAGATCTGCCCCGGCGTTTATATGGTTGATAAACAACGCTGCTGCATCACACAATGATGCGATTGAATAGTTGTAGCGATAGAATATCTCACGTCTTCCGTCCGGCATAAGAGCCGATAGCGTTGCATTTCCATACATACGCTTTGCCTCAACATTTTTCATGTCCGAGAACAGAAAACGTTTTGTATGTCCCTCCTCATAAGATACCACAAGACGCTCTGTAAAGATCAAGGCACTCGGAGCATATCTGCTCTTTAACGTCAAATCACCGATGATCACAAACAGTACACGTTCGTTCTCATCCGAAAGCTGGTTGACAATCGCTTCTACTTCATCTGTAAGGGGTTTGTTTTTGTAAGTGTAGTAAGTTTTTTCCATACTTCACCCATCCTTTCACCGCGGGCATACGCCCGGACTGAACACTAAAAAGCGGATATTCAAGCCAAGATTTATCTTGGGTTTAGGTAATAATAGCACTATATACCACAAAAGTCAATAGTATTTGGGAAATTAAAAAACATATTTTTTCGCACACAGTTCACAGTTCAATCGAACGTAAGCAAGTTATACTTTTTGCAATAATTTGGCATAAAAAAATCCAAGTCCCTTGACTTGGATTTTTGGAGCGGGTGATGGGAATCGAACCCACGCAATCAGCTTGGAAGGCTGAGGTTCTACCATTGAACTACACCCGCGTATTTGCTCAACGGTATATATGATACCACAAACTATGTGTTTTGTCAAGACCTTTTTTCAAGTTTTAAATTAAATTTTCAATATCAGCTCATACAGTCAAGCGCGTCCATAAGAAGCTGACTGTTAAATATCCTATGTCCGCTCTCTTTTGTACTCTTGTACGCCATATTGATCTCGCCAAGTGTTATGACCCACTGCTCTGCATTATAATTAAGGCTGACAACGTATGAAATTTTATCTGTATCGTCAGCTACAGCCTGCATAGAAGGCTTAAATAATTCCAGCCTCGAGATAATCGTTTTTATTTGATTCACGTCTACAACGTCTGTGATATCCTCTCGTGTGCCGTCAACGTATTTTTCAACCCGCTCAAGCTTTATTCTGCCCGCATTATCAAACATTGCTCTCGGTGAAAGCAACCATATAGATGCAAGCGCGACGATAATTATTATTACCGATAATGTTATAATTATCCTTTTTTGTCCAATTGTCATATCTCGAACCCTCCGTTGTATAGTTATTATACATCATCAAGATGAGAGTGTCAATAACTCGTGTATAATTATCCGATTGAATTAAGTGCGAAACTCCATTTGTGACGTCAAGCGAAAAAACTCTTGACAAAATCATATCATTGTGATAATATTATGGTGTATGGGACAAGCCCGTACACCATACGGACACG
This sequence comes from Clostridia bacterium, assembly GCA_017411885.1. The sequence continues at coordinate 4,567 of JAFQPF010000262.1, read as the reverse complement.
ACTTGCTTATCACCTGTCTTCAGAGAGCGGCGTTTGCTGAAAGTCCGCGTCAGGATTTGCTTTGTTACCACCGTATGCTTGAAATTTCATAAAATTGAGTTAAAGCTCGGGTGGAACCGTGCGGAAAATTGATATTCCACACCCCGGACACATTTATGTCCCGGGTGTTTTTTTATTCCCGGAGGCAAATTTATGCTACGCCTATACGGCACGGAGGTTTTTTATGAAAATCACTATTGGTGAAAAACAGTATTCTTTTGAAGGCTCTGTCAGCGCTTACGACGCGCTCAAGGAAGCAGAGCTTATTACTCGCGAGGTAATTGCGGCGTCTGTCAACGGCAAGACTGTAGATCTTACCCACGCTTTATGTGACGGCGACGTTGTTGCTCCACTTACATTCGCAGATTCTGAGGGCAAGCATGTATTCTTCCACACCGCTTCCCACATTCTTGCTATGGCTGTAAAGCGTCTTTATCCCGCCGCAAAGCTGACTATCGGTCCTGCTATCGATGACGGCTTCTATTACGACTTTGATTCCGAAACTCCCTTCTCTGCCGATATTCTTAAGGAGATCGAGGGTGAGATGAAGAAGATAGTCAAGGAAAACTTAAAGCTTGAACGCTTTACTCTCCCGCGCGACGAGGCTATCGCTCTTATGGAAAAGGCTGACGAGCCTTACAAGGTAGCTCTTATCGGACGTGTACCTGAGGGTGACGAGATATCCTTCTACAAGATGGGTGATTTCACCGATCTTTGCGCAGGTCCGCATCTTTTCTCTACAGGTGCCGTAAAGGCATTCAAGCTCACTCAGTGTACAGGCGCATATTGGGAGGGCAACAGCAACAACAAGATGCTCCAGCGTGTATACGGTACCGCATTCCCCTCTAAGGACGAGCTTAACGCTCACCTTGAAAAGCTTGAAGAAGCCAAAAAGCGCGACCACAACAAGCTTGGCCGTGAGCTCGAATTCTTTACCACAAGCGATCTTATCGGTCAGGGTCTCCCGATCCTTTTACCGAAGGGTGCAAAGGTCATTCAGATACTTCAGCGTTTCGTTGAGGATGAGGAATACAAGCGCGGATGGCTTCCCACAAAGACACCTTACATGGCTAAATCTGATCTTTACAAGGTTTCCGGTCACTGGGATCACTACCTTGACGGTATGTTCGTGCTTGGCGATCCCGAGTCGGACAAGGAAGTATTTGCTCTCCGTCCTATGACCTGCCCCTTCCAGTATCAAGCTTATCTTAACAAGGGTCGTTCCTACCGCGATCTTCCCTTGCGCTACAACGAGACCTCGACGCTTTTCAGAAACGAGGCTTCGGGCGAAATGCACGGCCTTATCAGAGTCCGTCAGTTCACTATCTCCGAAGGACACCTTATGTGTACTCCCGAGCAGCTTGAAGAGGAATTCAAGAACTGCCTTGAGCTTGCTATTTACTGCTTAAAGACTCTCGGTCTTTACGAAGACGTAAGCTACCGCTTCTCACAGTGGGATCCTGCTGACACTGAAAAGTACATCGGTACTGCAGAACAGTGGGAAAGCTCTCAGGCTATGATGAAGAAGATCCTTGACAATCTCGGTATCAACTACAAGATCGGTATCGGTGAGGCTGCTTTCTACGGTCCTAAGCTTGACATTCAGATCAAGAACGTATTCGGTAAGGAAGATACACTTATCACAATCCAGATCGACGAGCTTCTCGCCCAGAAGTTCGGTATGGAATACACCGACTGCGACGGTATTAAGAAGAACCCCTGCATAATCCACCGTACATCTATCGGATGCTACGAGCGTACTCTCGCGCTTCTTATTGAAAAGTATGCAGGCGCATTCCCGATGTGGCTTGCTCCCACTCAGGTCAAGATCCTTCCCATCGGCTACGACCAGCACGAGTATGCTGAAAAGCTTGCCGCAAAGATGGAAGCGCTCGGTATGCGTGTTGACCTTGACGAGCGCAACGAAAAGATCGGTTATAAGATCCGTGAGGCTCAGCTTGAAAAGGTTCCTTACATGCTCGTTATCGGTGAAAAGGAAGTTAACGACAACACAGTTGCTGTCCGTTCAAGAAAGAACGGCGATATGGGCGCTATTGATGCTGACAAGTTCATCACCGATGCTCTCACCGAAATTGCCGAAAGAAGATTATAATTTACGAAAAAAGGAAGCCGGACGGCTTCCTTTATTTATTTACAGAACTTTTCTACGTAATTGTCTATTGCGGCATTTATTATCTTTACCGCCGCTTCTCTGCCCATTACCTCATTTACCGCTGTGGTTTTATTTTCAAGGCTTTTATAGACCGTAAAGAAATGGCTCATTTCCTCGAAAACGTGCTTGGGCAGCTCGCTTATATCGGTATACATATTATAATTGGGATCGGAAAACGGTATCGCTATGATCTTTTCATCGTTTCTTCCGTTATCTATCATTGAAATAACGCCGACGGGATAAGCGCGTACAAGTGTCATCGGCTCTATCATTTCAGAGCATAAAAGCAAAACGTCCAGCGGGTCGTTATCATCACCGTAGGTGCGCGGGATGAAGCCGTAGTTTGCCGGATAGTGTGTTGACGTATAAAGTATTCTGTCGAGCATAAGGTATCCGGTTTCCTTATCAAGCTCGTATTTTTTCTTACTTCCCTTAGTTATTTCTACTACGCAGATAAAGTCATTTGCGTTGATTCTTTTTGGCGATATATCGTGCCATATATTTGACATAGTAATTCTCCTCTTTTCTCTTATACTGATATGGTAACACAAAAAAAGCGAAAAATCAATAATCAAAATGAATAATTATATTACAAAGCGACTGCAAAAAAACAGTCGCTTTTTTTATTTTTCCGCATTTCACCTGCACTTTTGATCCGTTTATGGGACATATGTGTCATTTGTGGTGAAAAATGAGCGATTTTCTTGACACAAAGCTTTAGTGGTGGTAAGATATGGCTCAGGCGAAAGTTAATTTCGTTTTATATCGCGATATTAGCAATTATGTGAAATGTTTTTACACACCATTGCAGAAACACAGTACTGTTTTGACAACAAGGAGGGGAGGTGGCCGGAATCTGCAGTATCTGCCACAGGATGAGTTGTCCTGATTCTTGTCCTTCATATTTTCAAAAGGAGTATATATGCCCCGTATGCGGCGAATATGCCCCCGAATATGTTTACACCGACAGGTTTAACGCTATAATCGGGTGCTTAAAATGCGTAACCAAGGCAGATCCTTATGAAATAAATTTATAATTTCCGCTTTATGCGGAGGAATGGAGAGATTTATGGCGATTGTTGCTATCTGCCCCTACTTTAAAAAAGGAGAGGGCAAAAGGGCTTTTTGCGAAACCTGCACGCTTAACTTCAAGGACGTACAGATGCGAAACGATTATATTTCGCACTTCTGTGCTTCCTTTGACTACAAAAGCTGCACGGTATGCAGGGCAAACGATGCTTATTACAACAGAAAGGAGAAGGTAAGCGAGAATGAAAACGAATACGAAGAAATTATCTGACGAGGCAAAAAACAGCGCAAGGCTTGAATATTTACTCGGCAGGCGCGAGCTTGAGCTTGAAGGATTACGCGAGGAGCTTAAGGGCGAAAGAGAAATAAATTCCCTGTGCGCCGCGTTTCTTATGTATATGCTTATCAAGCATTCAGAAAGAAATGAAAAGGTTTTATCCTATGAGATAAACAAGGAAGAAGCAAATCTTCTTGTCGGCAGGTACTTCTCTATGTGTGAGGACACGGGAGAAAAATACAAGCTTTCATTTTTAGAACGCGATACTTCAAGCGAGGGTGACAAGGTTGTCAAAAAAAAAGAAGCAGTGTGAAGACCTTCCCAAAGAGGCTTCAAGCGATCACGCAGAGGAAAAGAAGGCAAGGGAGATGCGTCTTGCCGCCGAAAAGGCGTTAAGGTGCGTTTTCGATCTGGCTTCTGATGAAGCGATCGAAAACAAGCTTAAGTTTGAAATCTACAAATGGATATGCGAGATGTATTTCGGCAAGCCGCAGGCTTCCTCTCAGAAGTCTGACCACGGTGAACAGAATCTCGTTTTATCCTTTGAGGGGGAGCTTGAAAAATGGAGCAGGTAGCACCGATATTCAATCGCTTACAGACCGAAGCTCCTAATCCCAAGCAGCGTTTGTTTTTTGAATCAACGGCAAGGCACACGGCTTACGGAGGTGCGCGCGGCGGCGGAAAAAGCTACGCGATGCGCAGAAAGCTCGTTATGCTTTGTATGAGATATAATAATCTTTCCTGCTTGCTTTTACGCCGCACGCTTCAGGAGCTTAGAAAAAACCACATACTGCCGCTTACCTTTGAGCTTAACGGCTATGCGGTCTACAAAAAGGACGAGCGTGCCTTTGTTTTTCCGAACGGTTCACGTCTTGAGCTTGGATATTGCGACAACGACGGCGATCTTTTACAGTATCAGGGTGCGGAATACGACGTTATCGGCTTTGAGGAGGCGACCAACTTCAGAGAAGAATGGATACGCTTTATTACGACCTCACTCAGAAGCACCCGTAACGATTTCCGCACACGCGTCTATTACACCTGCAATC
>JAFQPF010000019.1 GCA_017411885.1 Clostridia bacterium | reverse complement strand
TCGCTCTTTTCCTCTTCTCCGCCGATATAGGGGATCACGTTATCGATCATTTCGGGCCATTCGTTAAAGGTCTTACCTGCGCCCGAGATAGCCTGGTATGTAGTAACTACCATCTCATAAGGCTCAAACTTAAGAAGCGCGGACATCGGGGGAACGTAGCTCTGAATTGAGCAGTTAGGCTTTACTGCGATAAAGCCTTTCTTTGTACCGAGTCTCTTTCTCTGTTCGGGAATGATATTAAGATGATCTACGTTAATTTCGGGGATAACCATAGGAATATCGCCGACGAGTCTGTTTGCGCTGTTGTTTGAAACTACGGGAATTTCTGCCTTTGCGTAGGCTTCCTCAAGCGCACGGATCTCGTCCTTTTTCATATCAACCGCGCAGAAGATAAAATCTACAAGCGGCTTGATCTCATCGATCTTGGATGCGTCCATTACGACCATATCAGCAACGCTTGCGGGTAATTCTGTCTGCATCTTCCATCTGCCATCTACAGCTTCAGCGTACTTTCTTCCCGCAGAGCGAGCGCTTGCGGCAAGGGCTGTTATTTCAAAATAAGGATGATCCTGCAAAAGCGTTATAAAACGCTGACCGACCATACCGGTTGCGCCAACGATTCCGGCGCGAAGCTTCTTCTGTTCCATTATGCGATACCTCTTTATGTAAATAAATTCGTTTATAATTCAAACTTCTTATGATTGTAGCATATAAGACGGTGCTTTGTCAAGCAAAATTCCACGCGCTTACGCCTTTTTTACCAAAAAAATTAGTGTCCTTTGCACAGTATATATAAATTTAGTAAATTTTGTGAAAAGCGGGCACTTTTTTGACTCAAAACACTTGCATTTGTTTCTATATTGTAGTATAATATATTGAATGTTATTACCAGAGGTAAGAATATGACGTATAATTATTTAAAACTGTACGAGCCGCAAGCGCGAAGGATAACCGACACTTCCCTTTCGTTTGACGGCGACAAGCTTGTTATCAGCTCCGCTGAAGCAAGCGATAAATACAAAGGGCTGTATGCCTTACCCGGCTACGTCGACATCCACACTCACGGCGTACTCGGTATGAGCTTTGAAAACGCAAGCGTTGAAAACAACATAAAGATGCTTAAGTTTTACGCATCAAGCGGCACGCTTTACGTTATGCCGACAATAGGCACGATAAGCCTTGACGACATAAAGGCTTCCGCTGATGCTGTTCTTGAAGCCGCACAGAGGATCAAGGACGAAAAGCTTGAGGCGGCGACGGTGCTCGGTATACACTTCGAGTGCAGGTACTTAAACCCTGCACGTGCAGGTGCGCATTCCCCCGATATTCTGGTCAGCCCTGACACTAATGAAGCGGATATCCTTATAGACAAGGTATACGCGGCGTCGGAAAAGCTCGGCAGACGTTTGCACGTGCATTTCACCATCGCTCCCGAGCTTGAGCACGGTCACGATTTCATAAAGCACGTGACAAGCAGAGGTGCTACGGTCGGAATCGGTCACTCGGATGCAGACGCTGTACAGGCAAAGGCGGCACTTGGTACGGGCGCGTGCGTGTTCACGCACACGTTCAACGCTTTCAAGCCCATTCATCACAGAAACTCCTCGGCACTTCTCACCGCGCTCACGAGCAACGCTTACACCGAGCTTATATGCGACGGAAAGCATCTCTTACCCGAGATCGCTTCGCTTATAAGGCATTGCAAGAGCGATGACCGTGTAGTGCTTATCACCGACTCGGTTGCAGGCGGACTTAAAAACGGAGACGAATTTGATTTTCTCGGCGGCAAGCATTCGATCGTTACAGACGGTATTGCAAAATACGAGGACGGCACGATATGCGGCAGCATCGCCACAATGAAGGAATGCGTTAAGAATTACGCTGACTTTACAGGAGCTGATTCGCTTGAATGCTTCAAGGCGGCGGTATCCAATCCGCTTGAGCTTCTGGGTATGGGCGACTGTGCAAATATGACACCCGGAAACAGTGCAAGCTTTATTTTAGTTGACGACAAGCTTGTTTTACGACACGTATTCGTAAACGGCAAAATGATAAATTCTTTCACAGAGGTATAAAAATGCAAAAGGAAAAGTTTTATATAACCACGGCTATTGCCTACGCTTCAAGAAAGCCGCATATCGGTAACACTTACGAGATCATTTTAACCGATGCAATAGCAAGATACAAGAAGCTTCGCGGATACGACGTATATTTTCTCACCGGCACGGATGAGCACGGACAGAAGATCGAGGATCTTGCAAAGGAAGCAGGTATTTCTCCCAAGCAGTACGTTGACAACGTAGCGGGCGAAATACGTGAGATTTGGGATCTTGTAGGCGCAGATTACGATAAGTTCATCCGCACCACCGACGATTACCACGAAAAGGCTGTTGCGGGCATATTCAAGAAGCTTTACGAGCAGGGCGACATTTACAAGAGCGAATACGAGGGACTTTATTGCGTTCCCTGCGAATCCTTCTTTACAGAAACTCAGGCAGCAGGCGGCATTTGCCCCGACTGCGGACGCCCTGTACAGAAGACCACAGAGGAAGCTTACTTCTTCAAGATGAGCAAGTACGCAGACAAGCTTACAAAATACATTGAGGAAAACCCCGATTTCATTTCCCCCGAGCCCCGCAAAAAGGAAATGATAAACAACTTTATAAAGCCCGGACTCCAGGACCTTTGCGTTTCACGCTCGTCCTTCAAGTGGGGTGTTCCGGTATCATTTGACGACAAGCACGTTATCTACGTGTGGATAGACGCGCTTTCAAACTATATCACAGCACTCGGCTACGATCCCGACAACGAAAAGCAGCCCGAGCTTTACAACAAGTACTGGCCTGCCGACGTTCACATCATCGGTAAGGATATTTTAAGATTCCACACGATCTATTGGCCTATTATGCTTATGGCTCTCGGCGAGCCGCTTCCCAAG
>JAFQPF010000261.1 GCA_017411885.1 Clostridia bacterium | reverse complement strand
TACCTCTCTTGAAAATTGATATGTCTATCTTATTGTTTTCCTTTTTATGCCCCTCAAGCGGGTACGTAAGGCCGACGCTTTTGTATTTCGCGCCTGCCATCACGTTATAGGGAAGAAGCTCCACAGGGGAATCCCCCGCGACTTTGCTTATTGCGCGCAGATTTTCCTCGGTGTCTGTTATATCGGGTATAAGCGGCACTCTGAATACGTGAGCCTTGCCCGATCTCTTTAAGATTTCGGCGTTTTCGAGTATGACCTTGTTGTCCACACCGGTGTATTCCTTGTGAAGCTGCGGATCGATAAGCTTTAAGTCCATCATAACGTAATCGGTGTTTTCGATCACGCTTGAAAAGATCTCGTTTGGAGCAAAGCCGCTTGTCTGTATCGCCCGATGAAGCTCGCTTGTGCGCTTTAGCAGATCAATCGTAAACTCGTGCTGCATAAGAGGCTCACCGCCCGATATCGTGACTCCGCCGCCCGACATACGCATAAAATCCTTGCCTCTTAAAACCTTGGCGGCAACGTCGGCGCTGTCCATTTCCTTGCCTGTAAGTGAAATCAGACCGAGCGGACAGGCGAAAAGACATCTGCCGTATTTTTTGCATATCTCGTGGCCGCATGGGTTAAAGCAGCGGCCGCAGTGAGTACATTGATTTTCCTTGACCATTATCTGAGGATAAGGCGATAAGCCTTCGGGATTATGGCACCATTTGCACCTTAAAGGGCATCCCTTGAGAAAAACCGTTGTACGCACTCCCGGTCCGTCGTGGACCGAAAATTCTTTTATATCAAAAATCGTACCAAGCATATAAAACCAACCGTAAACATAATTTCTGTAGGAATGATAACATATTTGTCGGGTTAAGTCAAGACACTTGAGAAAAACATTTATAATATTTAGCAAAAATAACCGTGCGCACAGCTTTCTTCTGCCGATACGGAGCTGTCGGTTGAAGTTGTGCAAAAAAACTCTTGTTTTTTGAGGGAATAGATGCCGTTATCTCTTGACTTTGCTTCCAAAATATGATATTATAATACTGTATTTGATTTCTAAGCGATCAAGGACGCGTAAGTATACGTGAAAGGAACAGGATAATCCAATGAATAAGTTACTCCGTTTTACCACACTTGTATTTTTTACGGTGATATTAGCAGTGTTTATGAGTGCGACAGCATCCGCGCTGACTACCGTTGCAATTGAAAGCGTTGAGGTGACCGAGGGTACAGAATCTGTAAGAGTTCCCGTAATGATAAAGGACAATCAGGGAATCATCTCGGTTCTTACAAAGCTCACCTATGACGAAGCACTTACTCTTACTTCTGTCGAAACCGGTGAAGTTATTTCAAAATCGTTTTGCTCAAACGATGCGGTAGACCTTGCGTCCAATCCGTATACGATCTATCTTTCGGATTCTACTTCTACCGAGGATATAACTGCAAACGGAGTTCTCGTATACCTGAATTTTGATATTGACAAGAGCGTTTCCGGACCTGATGAGCTCAGCATAACTCTTCACGACGGAATCGCTTACAACGCGAGTGTCAAGAGAGTGACGCTTGCATATTCAAGCGGAGCTGTAAAAATTCTTCCCGGCGATTATGAGGTCAGGTTTGTAGATTGGGATGGTACGCTCATCAAGAGTGAAAATGTGGAAAGCGGAAAGGCGGCAACTGCTCCTGAGGCTCCGGTTCGCGCCGATTCCAACGGCATAGGCTACGTGTTCACCGGTTGGGACAAAGACTTTGATAATATCACATCTGCTATCGAGGTGAAGGCTCAGTACAGAGCTTTTGTTTACGGCGATGTGGACGGTAACGGAACGACAGATGCAACGGATAATGTCATAATCTCCCGAACTCTCGCAAAGTGGCAGGGCTACGACGCTTCTGATATAGATATGGCCTCGTGCGACGTTGATAAGGACGGCGAGTTGACCTCGTCCGATAACGTTATTGTTTCACGAAACCTTGCGAAGTGGCAGGGATACCTCACGCTTCCTAATATCGCTTAACTTAAGTAAATAAGCGGCGTCGCCCAGGCGACGCCGATTTTGCCGATTTGTATATGGCTTTGGTGGGGCAAGACACCTGCGAAAAGCCGGATTTCGATGTTTATTGCGTGAAAAAGATGGATTACACGATTACAACTCATACGGTTGAAGAAACCGAAAGAGCAGGCGCAGAGCTTGCCTTGATTTGCTCTCAGAATAATGAGCGCTTTGTGGCGATGTACGGCGACCTCGGCGCGGGTAAGACCGCGTTTGTGAGAGGGATCGCGTCTGAGCTTGCAAGCGGAGCACCGGTTACAAGCCCCACCTATTCGATAGTGAACGAATACGCGCCAAGCGGAGCGGAAAAGCCGACGCTTTTCCACTTTGATATGTACAGGGTAAGCGATTGGGACGATCTTGATTCAATAGATTTCGACTCCTATTTTACAAGGGGTGCGCTCATAGTAACCGAGTGGAGTGAAAATATTCACTTCGCGCTTCCGGCGCATCACGTCAGAGTCGATATTGAAAAGCTTGATGAAAATTCGCGCCGTATAAGCGTAAAAGAGGTGGAGCTTAAGTGAAGATACTTGCAATAGATTCAAGCGCTCTTTGCGCAAGCGTCGCTCTTTGCGAAAACCGACGCAGGCTTGCCGAGTCTTTTATCAACACGACAAATACTCACAGCGAAACTCTGCTTACAATGGTAAATGACGTGCTTGAAAGAGCAAAATGCGATATAGATTCGCTTGATATGCTTGCCTGCACGGTCGGTCCCGGCTCGTTTACCGGTATCCGTATAGGCGTCGCGCTTATCAAGGGGCTGGCGTTTGGTAAGAACATACCCTGCGTTGGAGTGTCTACTCTCGAGGCGACCGCATGGGCGCTCCGTGAAACGGGGGCACTTATAGTCCCGGTGACAGATGCGCGCAGGTGCGGGCTTTACAATGCGATATTTGAAGGTGACGGAGAAAAGCTTGTAAGGCTTACGCCCGATAAGCTTGATCTGCCCGAGGAGCTTATAAAAGAATCAGAAGCACTTGCTAAGGAAAAAAGAAAGAGCCTTTATTTTATCGGCGACGGATATGACAGAGTAAAACCGCTTTCAAAAAGCGCACGCGTAAAGGATACGCCCGAAATGCTTAAGCTTGTAAGCGCGTATTCGGTAGCCGAAGCGGCGGCGCGTATATACGAGGCAGCAGCCGATAAATCGGCGTTTACCGACAAAGCCCTTGCCGCAGTCTATTTAAGACCGGCGCAGGCTGAAAGAGAGCGGCTTGAAAGGCTTGCTTCAAAATAAAGATCGAAACGCTTATGCGTGTTAATATTTTTCCATACGAAAGGATTACAAACTATGAAAAAGATAGCGATAGCGTGTGACCACGGCGGATATGAGCTCAAGCTTGAAATAATCAAAAAGCTTGTTGAGCTTGGCTGTGAATATGAGGACTTCGGATGCGATTCAAGCGAAAGCGTGGATTATCCGATATACGCCGAAAAGGTATGTACGGCACTTGATAATAGATCCGCTGAGCTTGGAATACTCGTGTGCGGCACGGGAATCGGTATGAGCATGGCGGCAAACAAGCATAAGGGTATCAGAGCCGCTTGCTGTGCGGACACCTTCAGCGCGAGAATGACACGCTTACACAACGATGCAAACGTGCTTTGCCTTGGAGGCAGGGTGCTTGGAGCAGGGCTTGCCTGCGATATGGTCGAGCTTTTTGTTACGACCGAGTTTATGGGCGGCAGACACGAAAAGAGAATATCTCTTTTTGACGACACGAGAAAATAATTATTACCACGGAGGTATCTTAAATATGACACTGGTTATAATGGCGGCAGGAATGGGCTCACGCTACGGCGGTCTCAAGCAGATAGACCCTGTAACTCCTCACGGAGAATTCATTGTGGATTTTTCGATCTACGATGCCAAAAGAGCCGGAATCGATAAGGTGGTTTTCATAATCAAGCGTGAAAACTATGATATATTCAAAGAAACTGTCGGAAGCAGAATAGAGGGAAGCGTTGAGGTCAAGTACGTTTTCCAGGATATGGACGCTCTCCCCGCAGGCAGAAGCGTTCCCGAGGGACGTGTAAAGCCTTGGGGTACAGGACACGCTATTTTGTGCTGTAAGGATGTTGTAAAGGAAAACTTCGTTGTTGTTAACGCGGACGATTTTTACGGCGCGGATGCGTATGCAAGACTTGCGGACTTCTTAAAGGACGTAAAGACGGGCGGCGACAAGGCACACTTCGCTATGGTGGGCTACGTGCTTGAAAACACGATAACCGAGAACGGAAGCGTTGCGCGCGGCGTTTGTGAGATCGAAAACGGGCTTCTCACACAGGTTACAGAGCGTACCAAGATACAGGAAAACGACGGTGTTGTACAGTACCTTGAGGATGATAAGTGGTACGATCTTGACCGCAGGTCGACAGTATCTATGAATTTCTGGGGCTTTACTCCCGAAATATTCGATATGCTTGAAAAGGATTTCGACAAATTTCTTGACGACGTTGACGCAGGCAGAGCCGATAAGCTCAAGGGCGAATTCTTCTTACCCTTCGTTGTTGCACGCGCTATCAAGGAAAACAAATGTGACGCTAAGGTGCTTGAAACAAACGCTAAGTGGTACGGCGTAACCTATCACGACGACAAGCCTGTGCTTGAGGCGTTTATAAAGGATTCTGTCGCAAAGGGCAATTACCCGGACGGACTCTGGAAATAATTACTGTAAATACATAACTGCCGCATAAGCGGAGAACGGAGATAATTATGGCAATACTTGTAACAGGCGGAGCCGGCTTTATCGGCTCACATACCGCGGTCGAGCTTCTTAATGACGGACGTGAGATCGTAATACTCGATAACTTCTGCAATTCCAAGCCGGTCGTGCTTGACAGAATCAGACAGATCACAGGTAAGGATTTCAAATTCTATGAGGCTGACCTTCTTGACAAGGAAGCCTGCGAGCGCGTATTCAAGGAAAACAATATTGAATCGGCTATACATTTCGCAGGACTCAAGGCTGTCGGAGAAAGCGTTGAAAAGCCGCTTCTTTACTACCACAACAACCTTACCTCTACGTTTAACCTTTGCGAGCTTATGAGCAAATATGGTGCAAAGAAGATCGTGTTCTCGTCCTCCGCAACCGTTTACGGAAAGCCCGAAAGTGTACCGATCAAGGAAAACTTCCCGCTTTCAACGACCAACCCGTATGGCGAAACAAAGCTTATGATAGAGCGTATACTCAAGGACCTTTGCGTTGCGGATAAGGAATGGAGAGTTGCTATACTTCGTTACTTCAATCCGATCGGAGCGCACGAAAGCGGACTTATCGGCGAAGACCCCTGCGGAATACCTAACAACCTTTTACCTTACGTTGCGCAGGTCGCTATCGGTAAGCGTGAGTGCTTAAGCGTATTCGGCGATGACTATAATACTCACGACGGTACAGGCGTGCGCGATTATATTCACGTTGTTGACCTTGCAAACGCTCACCTTAAGGCACTTGATAAGCTTCAGACTCTTGAGGGCATTGATTACTACAACGTAGGTACAGGAAACGGTTACTCGGTGCTTGATATCGTCAAGGCTTACGAAAAGGCGACCGGACTTAAGGTAAATTATAAGATCGCACCCCGCCGCCCCGGTGATATTGACGAATGCTTCGCGGATCCCGAAAAGGCATATAAGGAGCTTGGATGGTCGGCAAAGCGCGGTATCGAGGAAATGTGCCGCGACAGCGCAAACTGGCAGGCAAAGAATCCCAACGGCTACGGCGAATAATTTTAGATTGTTACATAAAGAGAGGGAATAATCATGACGTTTGAAAAAGCATTATTCGGAAAGCTTCCCACAGGCGAAGAGGTTTACGCTTATACTTTTACGGCAAATAACGGTGCCGCAGTTACAATACTTAACTACGGCGGAATCGTTAATAAGCTCATAATGCCCGACCGTGACGGGAAGCTTGCAGATGTTATCTGCGGCTTTGACAAGATCGAGGGCTATCTTGAAAGCGACGGCTACCAGGGCGCGCTTATCGGACGCTACGGCAACCGTATCGCAAACGGTAAGTTCACACTTAACGGCAAGGAGTACACGCTTCCGCTTAATGATGACGGAACAAAGACACTCCACGGCGGTAACGTCGGCTTTGATAAGAAGATATGGGATACCACACCCTACGTTGAGGCTGATAAGGCAGGTCTTATAATGACGCTTGTAAGCCCTGATGGAGACGAGGGCTTCCCCGGATGCCTTACAGTCAAGGTGACCTACACCTTCAGTGAGGATAATTCGCTTGCAATCCGCTACGAGGCAGAGACCGATGCGGATACTGTTGTAAACCTTACAAACCACACCTACTTCAATCTTTGCGGATATGATTTCGGAACAAACGCAACGCACTATATGCAGATAGATTCCGATTATATCACCGAGGTTGACGCTACACTTATCCCCACGGGTAAGGATTACGCGGTAGAGGGCACTCCCTTTGACTTCAGAACACCCAAGAAGATCGGCGACGGTATTGACGATACAAGCGACGAGCAGATCAGACTTGGCGGCGGTTACGACCATAACTATATCTTAAAGCCCGACGGAACGGTAAAGAAGTTCTGTGAGGTTTACGCCGAGGAAACCGGCAGAGTTATGAGCGTTTATACAAACCAGCCCTGCGTACAGTTCTATTCGGGCAACTTCCTTGCTCACCCCTACCCCTTTAAGGGCGGATTTAAGCAGGTAAAGCGCGCGGCGTTCTGCCTTGAAACACAGCACGCGCCCGACGCACCCAATCATCCGAGCTTTAAGTCAACAGTATTAAAGCCGGGCGAAAAGTACGATTACACGACGATCTACGCATTTTCGGTAAAGTAAGATTTTTTGGCAAAGCGGGGCGCAAAGCGCCTCGTTTTGAGATTTATATAAGCGGTCGCTTTGACGGCCGGACGGAGAAAATATGAGCATAAACAATTTAATGCTTTATGCGGCCCACTCGCACGCACATTCACACGGAGAATTTGATATATTCCATATAATCGGTGAAACGCTTACCGATGCGCTTAAGATACTTCCGCTTTTGTTTATCGCCTTTCTTGTTATCGAGATCATAGAGCATAAGGCGGCAGATAAGCTTAGGCGCGCACTTTCAAGCAAACGCGCAGGTGTATTTGGCGGAGCACTTTTAGGGCTTTTTCCCGAGTGCGGTTTTTCGGTCGCGGCATCAAACCTTTATGCCGAAAAGCTTATAAGCGCGGGCACGCTTGTTGCGGTATTTATCGCTACCTCGGACGAGGCACTTCCGATAATACTGTCGGTACCCGAAACGGCATCCTATTTTTTGCCGTTGCTTTTACTGAAGCTTGTGCTTGCACTTATCGCAGGATATATGCTTGATATTATACTCAAGCTTGCAGGAAAAAGGGTACACGAAACAAAAGAAGAGCATATACATCACGCCCACTCGCACAATCAGCATTTTCATGAGGCGGGTGAGCATCACCGCTGCTCTTATTGCGATTCAAACCGCGGAATTATCAAAAATTCGCTCAGCCGCACGCTTGTGACCATACTTTTTATAATACTGACGATATTTGTTTTCAACAGCATAGTATCGCTCATAGGCGAAGACAATATCAAGGGCTTGATGGGCTCGATCAAATATCTTCAGCCCTTTATAACCGCGCTTGCAGGGCTTGTTCCGAGCTGTGCCGTAAGCGTTATGCTTGCCGGACTGTTTGCACAGGGAGCGATCTCCTTCGGAGCACTTGTTGCAGGGCTCTGCGCGGGAGCGGGTGCCGGTATAGCGGTGCTGTTAAGATCCTGCAAGGATATAAGAAAGAGCTTTTCGATAATCGGTTACGTGTGGCTTTTCAGCGCCGTGTCGGGCGTCTTGATTTCAATTTTTGCTTAACGATCGGAGAAGGTAATGCTTGAAAAACTCAAACAGGTAAAGGAAAGATATGAAAATATATCGCTTGAAATTTCCGATCCGGAAATTATAAGCGACGGTGAAAAATATAAGAACCTGATGCGCGAGCATAAGCAGCTGACACCGGTGGTTGATAAATATACCGAATACTTAAAGTGTGAAAGCGATATGAACGGCGCGCTTGAGCTTTCCGAGGATAAGGAAGCCGACGCTGAGATGCGTGAGCTTGCAAGCGAGGAATATTACGAGCTCAAGGATCAGCTGGCAAAGCTTTACGATGAGCTTAAGATACTTCTTTTGCCGCGCGACCCTAACGATGACAAGAACGTTATCGTCGAAATACGTGCAGGTGCAGGCGGAGAGGAAGCGGCGCTTTTTGCGTCGGTGCTTTACCGTATGTATTCGATGTACGCGCAAAAGGCAGGCTTCAAGACCGAGCTTTTGACTGTACACGAAACGGGGCTTGGCGGATTCAAGGAAATTTCCTTCTCACTTTCGGGTGAGGGGGCATATTCAAGGCTTAAGTTTGAAAGCGGTGT
>JAFQPF010000260.1 GCA_017411885.1 Clostridia bacterium | reverse complement strand
TATACCATGATCTTCTGCTCGTCTTCCTTATCCATACCGTAAGCGAGAGCCGCCGCGGTAGGCTCGTTGATGATTCTCATGACCTCAAGACCTGCGATCTTACCCGCGTCCTTTGTTGCCTGACGCTGTGCGTCCGAGAAATATGCGGGAACGGTAATTACCGCCTGAGTTACGCTTGAGCCGAGGTATGCTTCGGCGTCAGCCTTGAGCTTCTGGAGGATCATAGCCGATATCTCCTGAGGAGTATACGACTGATCGTCGATCTGTACCTTGAACGCTGTACCCATTTCTCTCTTTATAGAGATAACAGTACGCTCAGGGTTTGTGATGCTCTGTCTTTTAGCAACCTGACCTACCATACGCTCGCCCGTCTTAGAGAAGGAAACGACCGAAGGAGTGGTTCTTGCGCCCTCGGGATTTGTGATGACGATAGGCTCGCCGCCCTCAAATACCGCAACGCAAGAATTCGTTGTACCTAAATCTATACCAATAATCTTTCCCATAATAAATGCCTCCGTTTATATTATCAAATTTATTATTTACTCTTTTAGTTTGCGACGGTTACCATCGCGTGTCTGAGAACACGGTCGCCCTTTTTGTATCCCTTCTGGAACACGTCCGCGATCACGTTTTCCCCAAGATCCTCTCTTTCCACGTGCATCATTGCGTTGTGGATGTTCGGATCAAATTCATCTCCCGGCTCGCCGTATGCGACAACCGACATTTTTTCAAGCACCTCGTTAAAGCTCTTGAGTATCAGCGCGACGCCCTCGGCGACCTTTTCACCGTCGGTATATGCCGCCGCGCGCTCGACGTTATCAATTATCGGCAGTATAGACGACAGCGCGTCGAAATAAGCGTCTGTGTATATGCTTTCCTTTTCCTTGGCGGTACGCTTTCTGTAATTATCGTACTCGGCGATCATCCGCAAATATCTGTCGTTTTGCTCATCAAGCTCAGCCTTTGTCTTTTCAAGCTCCGAAAGCGCCTTATCAAGCTCGCCCTTAAGCTTTTTATCTTCCTTTTTTTCAGCCGGCTTCTTTTTTGCTTTTTCTTCGCAAGAAGCGGCTTCTTCCTTTTTTATTTCCTCTGCCATTTCACTTTTCCTTTCAGTTGTTCTCGGGCGGTGAAAGCATATTGCCGTCCATTGAGCTTTCAAGCTTTTCCGCGATGTACTTTACCACCGCACACACCCTTGCGTAATCCATTCTTCTCGGTCCGACTATTCCGATAGCTCCCACCGGCTTGCCGCCGACTCTTATCGTTTTGAAGATAAGTGAGGAATCGTTCATTTCGTTAAGCGGATTTTCCGAACCGATTATTATATTCGTATCGTCGCCGACCGCGCTTGAAACCACGTCAAGAAGCCCGCTTTTGTTATCAAACGCTTCAAGCAGATGCTTAAGCTTTTCGGTATCCGAAAATTCGGGATATTCAAGCAGTCTGTTTACTCCCTCGTATTTAAGCTCGCTTCCGTCCGCCTGCCTGAGCATATCGTACACGATCTTCACAAGCGGATTTGCAAGCAGCTCGATTCCCTCAAGCCGCTTTTCAAGCTCAAGCATTATCGGGACGTTTATATTTTCCGGATCGATATTGGCAAGCGTCATATTAAGCGCTTCCCCGATCCGCTTGACGTCGTTAATATCAAGCACATAACCCGATCTGATCTTCTTTGTCTTTATCTCTCCCGTACTCGTCAGCACGATAAGCGCAAAGCAAAGCTCATCAACGTACATAGTGTCAAATCTTGTGATCACCACACCTGTCGGCTTCGGTCTTACTGTAAGTCCGGTATAATTTGTCATAACCGACATTACCTTTGCCGCGCTTTCAAGTATAACGTCGGCTTCGCTGTGCTTTGATAAGAGTATCTTGTTAAGCTCTGCGATCTCACCCGAGGTCATACTGTACTGTTGCATAAGCTCGTCGACATAAAACCTGTAGCCCTTTTCGGAGGGGATTCTGCCTGCCGAGGAATGGGGCTGTTCAAGGTATCCCGCATCTTCAAGCTCTGCCATTTCGTTTCGTATGGTAGCAGACGAGCAGGCTATCTGCTTATTTTCGGACAGGTACTTTGAGCCGACCGGCTCGCCGTTATGGATATGCGAATCGATTATCGCTTTCAGTATAAGCTTTTTTCGCTCACTGAGCTCGCCCGGTATCACGCTCACTTTGCCACCTCCTGTCCGGTTACTTTTTGACCATTTTAGCACTCTCGCTCTTTGAGTGCTAATATAATTTACCATTATTCTGCACCGAATTCAAGGATTTTCTATTGTTTTTATGTGAATTATTTGTTAATTGCACGCACAGAGTGCCAAAACAAAGCAAAAACCCGAAGGGAAGCTCCCTTCGGGTATGTAAATGCAAATTATTCCAAAAGCCGTATTAAAGCTTTGCGCCGCAGATAACGCAGGTTTCCTGCCCTGCCTCGACCGGTGCCTGGCACTTGGGGCATACGGGATTTAAAGCAGCCGCGATATCGTCCTTAACTGTATTGGGCGCGCCGCACTTTTCGCAAAAGGCAACGTCCTCATCCATTTGTGCACCGCACTTGGGGCAAAGCACTATGCCCTTAAGCTCTCTTACGCGTGCAGCGATGGTCTTGATCTCCGCTTCGGCAGCAGAAATAACGTCAAACTCCTCCGGAAGTATACGCTCTGCATTATCAAGATTAAGCTTAACGTATTCACGTCCGATCTTCGCGTATGCTTCAAGTATTTTTTTCTTCGCCTTCTTTTCAGCAAGCGTAAGCTTTGCAATCTCTGCAAGATCCTTGGTCTTATTTACTGCTTCCTTGCCTGTCTTCTGAAGCTTTTCGCTGAAATTATCAAGCTTTTCTCCGATATTATCAAGCTTTCCGTCAAAATTATCAAGTATCTTCTTCATATCCGTTCTCCTTTTATAAAATACACGCTTACGCGCAGGGATTTTCTCTTCTGTAATAATTATACTCACAAAAAACCGATTTGTCAATCGTGTTTATTATATTTTTACAATATGAAGCGTATTGACATATTACGCGAAAAAATGTATAATCTACAAAGTAGGATAACCTGTGAAAGGACAGTATATGCGAAAACTCACGAAATTTCTCAAGGGATATATCAAAGAGATCATCTTAGCCCCGTTGTTTAAGCTTACAGAGGCTTCCTTTGATCTCACCGTACCGATAGTGATCGCGGCAATAATAAACAACGGCGTAAAGAACGCGGACAAGGCGTATATTTTTAAGATGTGCGGCGTGCTTGTGCTTCTGGCACTTGCAGGGCTTGCTTTCTCTGTGACCGCCGCCTT
>JAFQPF010000259.1 GCA_017411885.1 Clostridia bacterium | reverse complement strand
GGGTAAGACCGTGAACATTTATATAAATATCCCCGGTGAATGCAATATGATTCTTGTAATCAATAAGAACGATCTCTCCCGGAAGATGTCCGCCTTTGCCCTCATACACCTCGAAGTGCAGCTCTCCGAAATCAAAAAATCCAATTTGGGTAAGAGGCTCCGAAAGCTCTTTTACATCCTCCCACAAAACCTTGATTTTTTCGGGATTGGTGGTCTGATATGATGTGAGCAGCTTACATATATTGATATATGGCTTATGAAGTGGGTTTTGCTCACGGTATCCGTTTCTTTGATTATATTCGTTTTCAAGGCAAGCGGCACTTTTACTGCTTGCGATAATTTCATCAAAGATCGGCAAAAGTCCGCAATGATCAACATCGGCGTGAGTGATAAGCACCGTCTTTTTTATTTTATCGAAATCCGGTATAAGCTTTTTGAAGACCTCGGTCATTTCCTCCCTATAGCAAGCATAACCGCTATCGATAAACAAAATCTCACCGTTACTTCTGACAATTATCGTATTGCTTCCGCACGGTGGCTCTATCAGGGTTATTTCGGTGTTTTCACTGATCTTTTCCGAGCTTATTCTCGGAGAAAAGCCACTACCCTTTGAGGCACCGAGCAATTCAGCAAATTTACTTATACTGTCAAAGGTACGGTACGGCGAAAGTCCCTGCTCATCCAGCGTCTGCATCGCAAGGTTTACGTGTACAAGCAGCTCCTTGCTTGCCTCAGCCGGCAAGCCCATGATCTGCGAAAGCCCCATAACGTACGTATTATAAAAAATACTGTTGTCATAGACCTTTTCCGAGCTATTGTAGTCTATAACCCTGACTCTGCATATTTTCTCGGCTTGATTAAGGAATTCCGTAATTCTGTCAGGATCCTCAACGTACAAGCCCATTTTGAAATACTGATAATCGGTTCCGTTTTCCTGTGAGCTTATATATGATATATTGAAATTGAATTTATCGATAAGCACAAGCACGTCGGTTACGCTTCCCGGAACATCCTTCAGGCAAAATTCGAGCAGCACGATACTGGTTTTTACATTTGCATTTTGCAAATATCCTATCTTTTCAAGCTCTGCATCTGCCTTTTTCAGTTGTTCTTTTGTCCCCTCAGCATCAATAAAGAGAGTATGTGAATCGACAGCCTTATTATAGCTTACACGGGTTATATTGACACCTAATTTTGAAAAGCATTCACTTGCCTTTAAGAATGCTCCGATGCGGTTCGGCATCGACGTTACATAAGTTTTTTTCATAACCTTCTCTTTTTGTCTTTTAGTTTAAGTCAAGTAATCGGCTTTCTTTTTACTGTGTAATTATACCACATATTTATTCCTAATACAAGTAGACACATAAATTTTAACAAAATATCGCCCACATTTTGTGGGCGATATTTTTCTTATTTGTTTTCAGTCTTACTGCCGTGGCAATTGAGTGAGCAGCCTTCGCAATTACACGAGCAGCCTCCCTTGCCTTTTTTTATATTTATTATATTTTTTACGACTATAGCAACAAATATTGCGGCGACGATCACGGCAACTATTACAGTTGGTAAATGTTCCATAAAGTCACTTCCTTTTATTTATTACACGAGGCGTCGGACGGACTAGCAGATATACAAGGATCACGAGCACTGCTATCGCGATAGCTGTCCACACACCGAACACTCCGTGTGCAAACAGGCTTCCGAGCTGATACACTATAAGCGAGATTGCGTATGCAAAGACCGTCATATAACCGAGCGCAAACCATGTCCACGCGCCGTTATTCATTTCCCTCTTGATTGCGCCCATAGCCGCAAAGCAGGGAGCGCAAAGGAGATTGAATATCATAAACGACATACCCGAAAGACCGCTGTTTCCAAAGAATTCTTTCGCGATAACCGCATACATAGCCGCGTCTCCCTCCATAGCAAGATCTGCGTTTGCCATAGACGAAAGTGTTCCGAAGGTGCCGACTACTTCTTCCTTTGCTACAAGCCCGAGTACGGTTGCTACTGCCGACTGCCAGTTACCGAAGCCAAGCGGTATAAAGAGCCACGCGACAGCATTTCCTATAAGCTCAAGCACCGTTGCTCCGCCGTTCTCTTCGGTTACATAGTGAAGTCCGTTTTCAAACGACAAGCTGTTAAGGATCCAGATTATTACGCTTGCTGCGAGGATAACAGTGCCGGCTCTCTTTATAAAGGACCAGCCTCTGTCCCAAGTGGTTCTGAAGATATTGGATGCCACCGGCATATGATATGACGGAAGCTCCATTACAAAGGGTGCCGCATCTCCGCGGAAAGGCTTTGTTTTCTTAAGTATGAGTCCTGATACGACTACCGCGCCGATGCCTATGAAGTACGCGGAAACCGCAACCCACGCGTTACCGCCGAAGAGCGCGCCTGCGATCATACCTACGATCGGCATTTTCGCTCCGCAGGGGATAAAGCCTGTGGTCATAACCGTCATTTTACGGTCGCGGTCCTGCTCTATTGTACGAGATGCCATAATTCCCGGCACTCCGCAGCCTGTTGCAACAAGCATAGGGATAAAGCTTTTGCCCGAAAGACCGAATTTTCTGAAAAGTCTGTCCATAATAAACGCCACGCGCGACATATATCCGCAGTCTTCAAGCAAGGAGAGTAATAAGAAGAGTATCATCATCTGCGGAACGAAGCCAAGCACAGCACCGACTCCGCCTACGATACCGTCGGCTACAAGGCTGACAAGCCACGCGGCT
This sequence comes from Clostridia bacterium, assembly GCA_017411885.1. The sequence goes on along the minus strand of JAFQPF010000259.1, from coordinate 1,392 downwards.
ACGCCAAAGCCTTCAAGAGTCGAAGCTGTCCACGGGATTATCCATTCACCAAATAGCGTATCGTTCATAAAGCCTACGGTGAAATCTCCGATCGAGCCGATCGATATGTAGTAAACAAGCCACATAACGAAGACGAATATCGGCAGGGCGAAAAAGCGGTTTGTTACAACACGGTCTATCATATCCGAGCTTGAAAGTCTGCCCGTATGCTTTTTCTTATAGCAGGCTTTGAGTCTTTCAACAATAAAATTGTATCTTTCGTTGGTGATAATGCTTTCGGCATCGTCATCATACTGCTTTTCAACCGCCAGGATATCCTCTTCGATATGCGAAAGTATTTCTTTATCAAGTCCGAGTGTTTCAATAACCCTTGCATCGCGCTCGAATATTTTGACTGCATACCAGCGCTGACGTTCAAGCGGCATATTATGTACTGCGGCTTCCTCGATATGAGCAAGAGCATGCTCGACCTCGCCTGAAAAGATATGCATAGGCACACGTTTTTCACCCTTTGCCGCCTCTATTGCCGCTTTTGCGGCTTCATCCACGCCCGTTCCCTTCAAAGCGGAGATCTCAACTACCGGACATCTGAACTGCTTAGAAAGCATTTCAATATTTATCTTATCTCCGCGACGGTTTACAACGTCCATCATATTGATCGCGATGACTACCGGAATCCCAAGCTCTATAAGCTGTGTAGTAAGATAAAGGTTGCGTTCAATATTGGTACCGTCAACGATATTCAGTATCGCATCCGGACGTTCGCTTAAAAGATAGTTTCTCGCAACTACCTCCTCAAGCGTATAAGGCGAAAGCGAATATATACCCGGCAGGTCTGTGAGTATTACCTGCTTATCGGCTTTAATCCTTCCCTCTTTCTTTTCCACCGTTACGCCCGGCCAGTTTCCTACGTACTGGTTCGAGCCTGTGAGCAGGTTGAAAAGAGTTGTTTTTCCGCTGTTAGGATTACCCGCAAGCGCTATTTTAAGCTCCATCTTTGTGTCTCCTTGTTCTCGGTTAGCGTTTGCTAACCTTTGTTATTTAATAAGCGGGGGCATCCCCCGTTTATAATTATTCTACCTCGATCATTTCCGCGTCGGCTTTTCTTATTGTAAGCTCATAGCCACGCACGTTTAATTCTATAGGATCCCCCAAAGGTGCGACCTTTCGCACGTACAGCTCAACAGATCTGGTAATACCCATATCCATTATTCTGCGCTTGAGCGCGCCCTCTCCGTGTAGCTTGACGACCTTTGCCGTCTTGCCGACCTTGACATCCTTGAGCGTTTTCATTGCTTAATCTCCTGTCTTTATAATGTATATACCATTAAGCTTGTCAACATTCCGTTAGCATAGGCTAACTGCATGGCAAAAAGCATAGTTAGCATCCGC
>JAFQPF010000258.1 GCA_017411885.1 Clostridia bacterium | reverse complement strand
GCGGCTCGATTACCGCAGGCTTTGGCTCATCAAGCGGAGATACCTCGTGGAGAGGACTTACATTCAACTGGCTTAAAAATAACTTCCCGAATGCAAAGCTCGTTCATAACGCAGTTGCAATGGGCGGCTCGGGCTCGCATCTCGGCGCATTCAGAGCAGGTTATGACGTTATTGACACTAACACGGATCTGTTGTTCATTGAATTCTCTGTAAACGACAACTACAGCGGAACGACCGCGGCAAAGAAGGTTGAGCTTTACTTTGAATCTATCGTAAGACAGGTGCGAGAGGCTCTTCCCGAATGTGATATTATCGCGCTTTACACCACAGACAGCGGTTTAGTACAAAAGTACGGCGAAACAACAATGCATCCCTCGGCGGCATCTCAGGATGCGGTATGTGAGCATTACGGCGTTACCTCTATTGACGTAGGCCGCGCACTTGCCCGTCATATGGGCGGATATAACTCCTCTTGGAGCACCTACTTCAAGGATTCGGTACATCCGCTTGACCCCGGATATAAGGTGTTCGCAGATGCAATCATCGAATATATGGGTGAGTATCTGATCGGCGCGCAGAGCCTTTCTTACGGTGAAAGCGAAGCATATACGCTTCCCGAGGGCTATGTAGACGCCCGCAACGAAACCTTCCAGCCGATCCACATCCAGATCGACAGCGAGGAAATATTTGACGAGATCAAGGGCTACACACTCGTTCCGAACGGTGAATTCTTCAGCTGCACAAAGACACGCGGATACATCTATCCGAGCGAAAACGATAACAGCTTCACCTTCACCTTTGAAGGAACCGCGCTTGATATGTACCTTGAATATTCGGGCGGCGGCTACTATATCGAGTATTCGATAGACGGCAGCGCACCCAAGAAGCTTTCGGTATCCAACACCAACCACCCCTTCAAGCTTGTTGACAATCTTGAATACGGCAAGCATACTATCACCTACTCCTATAAGGGAGAAAAGGGCGAGGGCGGAACAAGCACGTCAAGAAAGATCGGCGCGCTTATGGTAAGCGGCCAGAAGTAAGTAGAATATTAAACCAAAAGCCTGCACAACGTGCAGGCTTTTGTCATAGCTTTAAGAAAAAGCTCATAGATATAAATTAAAAAACTATGGGTGTGTGTACTATGGCAAAACCAAGCGCGAGAGAAATATTCACAGGCGGCGCGTTACTTAGCTTAACAGCGCTTGTTATGCGCACGATCGGCGTTGGCTTCAACGTATATATATCAGATAAGATCGGCGCCGGAGGTATGGGGCTTTTATCGCTGATAATGAGCGTGTATTCGCTAAGCGTAACCTTTGCGGTGTCGGGAATATCGTTTGGCGCGTGCAGACTTGTAGCTGAGGCGCTTGGGGCAGGCAAAAAGGGCGAAGTAAGGAGTGCAATGAATAAGTGCATAGCTTATTCGCTTGCTTTCGGTGTCAGTGCGTGTGCGCTTTTGCTCATATTTGCCGATGAGATCGCAATACACTGGCTAAATGAAAAAAGAGTCACCGAATCTATAAGAATTTTTGCCGTGAGTATGCCGTTTATTTCGCTTTCTGCGGCGATCGGCGGATACTTTACCGCGCTCAGGCGTGTAGTAAAAAGCGCATCATCGCAGTTTTTTGAGCAGCTTGTGAATATAAGCCTTACTTCGTTTTTGCTCACGCTTATAGCACCAAAAGGCATTGAATACGCCTGTATGGCGATAATTGCCGGCGGTAGTGTCGCTCAGATCGCATCTTTTCTGTATTCCTTTATTTTATATAAGCTTGATCTTAAAAAGAATATTAAGAAAGACGGTAACAACGGCACCGGCCTTGCGAGAAAGCTTTGCAGAATATCCTTGCCCATAGCTTTTTCGGCATATATAAGAACAGGGCTTGTTACCCTTGAGCATCTTCTTATACCGCGGGGACTTAAAAAATACGGCGCGTCAAGTCAGAATTCGCTTGAGCTTTACGGTGTTCTTCAGGGAATGTGCCTGCCGATAATTTTGTTTCCCACTGCCTTCTTAAGCTCGTTCAACTCGCTTCTGATCCCCGAGCTTGCACGCGCAAACGCGGCTGGAGAAAAACGACGGGTCGACTATATCGGTGAGCGGTTTTTGCGCTTCACTCTCATCTTTTCGATCGGAACAGGCGCGCTGATGCTGTGCTTTTCACACGAGCTTGGAGGTGTCATATACAACAGTCATACCGCCGCTGATTATATAAAAGTGCTTGCACCGCTGATACCGATCATGTACTTTGATACTGCCGTGGATTCAATGCTCAAGGGACTTGACGAGCAGCTTTTCAATATGCGTATAAACGTAATTGACGCGGCATCGAGTGTGGTGATGGTCTATTTTCTCTGTCCGCGGATCGGCATTATGGGGTATATCGTGACCATATTTGCAAGCGAGATATTCAATCTTTCCTGTAGCTTTGTAAGACTTTTGAATGTGACGCATATAAGAGTGCGCCTGATCTCGTGGGTTGTTAAGCCTATGCTATGCGCGGTGTGTGCCTGCACGCTCGTGAGGATAATGCTTGAAGCGGTACGCGGGATCGCGTTTTCGTATCTCTCGCTTTTTGTACATATCATCCTTGTGCTTGCCGTGTATCTGCTTTTGCTCGTGATAAGCGCGACTCTTGGTAAGGAGGACCTTGAATGGGTGCGGTCGCTGTTTTTAAGAAAATAAAAGGATACGGTGCTTTACCGTATCCTTTGCTTTTATATTCTGAAAGTAGGCTCTCCCGTTTCGGGGTTGTATACGTCAAGCCACTGTCTGCACTCGCCTGCTTTGGGAGTAATGCCCTTTATTCTGAACAGCTCGCGCAGGTTGACAAATCTGTAGCCCTGCTTTGTGAGAATATCAAGTGCCGCATCGAGCGCCTTGGGTGTCAGATGATTGCCTGCGTTATCGTGCATAAGCATTATGTGACCGTCGTGTGCGATGTTTACTATTCCCCTGATCCTCGTTTCAAGGTCACTTGTAGCAGGATCGTCCTCACGCGAATTCCAATCAGACGAGCCGCAGTCGCCGATCATAAAGGGAAGCGGAATTGTCTTGTATACAAGCTCGTTTGCTCCGCCTCCGGGCGCGCGGAAATATATTGGTTCTTCGCCCGTCACCTTGCCGACGAGATACTGAACCGAATAAAAGTTTGCAAGCAGATCGTCATAATCCATATCACGAAGATTCTTGTGGCCATATGTATGATTTTCGATCGTACAGCCCTGCGCGATCGCGCGGCGCATAAAATCCGCGTTTTCGGGTTTTCTGTATACATTGTGACCGACAATGAAAAACGATGCGGTAGCGCCGTATTTTTCAAGCACGTCAAGCACTAAAGGAGTTATTTCGCTCGGACCGTCGTCAAAGGTGAGAGCGCATATCTTTTCGTTGTTTGTCATAATTTTACGTCCTTTCGGTATAAAATTGAAAAATCAGTTTACAAAAGTACTTTTTGGGTATATAATAATTGTTAATGATATTATATACCAAAAGGGGACAGGTGTCAATATGAAAAAGAGTATACTTAAGGATTACGCCGAGCTTATCGCAAGGGTAGGCGCGGGAATAGTCAAGGGTGATGAGGTAGTTATACGCGCAGAGCTTGATCAGCCCGATTTTGTCGTAATGCTCACCGAGCAGTGCTATAAGGCAGGAGCTAAAAAGGTCGAGGTCGACTTTATGCATCAGCCGCTTACAAAGCTTCACATGCGACACAGAAGCGTCAAGGTTTTATCAACCGTTGAAAAATGGGAGCTTGAAAAGCTTGAGCACCGTGCAAGCAAGCTGCCTGTAATGATCTATTTGTTAAGCGAGGATCCCGACGGGCTTCGCGGAATCAACCGTGAAAAGCAGGCGAAGGGCGAGCAGGCAAGATACAAGCTGATAAAGCCGTTCCGCGACAGAATGGAAAACAAATATAAGTGGTGCATCGCCGCGGTCCCGGGTAAAAAGTGGGCTAAAAAGGTATTCCCCGGACTCAGCGTGGGTAAGGCTGTCGAAAAGCTCTGGGAGGCTATACTTTACACCTCAAGAGCCGAAAACGAGCCTATAAAGGCATGGGGAGAGCATAATGCCGATCTGAAAAGCAGATGCGATTATCTCAATTCAAAGAAGATACGCACGCTCGTATACCGCAGCTCAAACGGTACCGATTTAAGAGTCGGACTTATCCCCGAAGCAGAGTTTCTTGGTGGCGGCGAGTATACTCTCGGCGGTGAGTTTTTCAATCCGAACATTCCGAGCGAGGAGGTGTTCGTGACACCGAAACGCGGTGAAGCCGAGGGCATCGTTTACTCCACAAAGCCGTTATCCTATAAAGGCGAGCTGATAGAAAACTTCAGCGTCAGATTCGAGGGCGGAAAGGCGGTCGAGGTACACGCCGAAAAGAACGAGGAGCTTCTTAAGAAGCTTATATCTATGGACGAGGGCGCGGCATATCTCGGAGAATGTGCGCTCGTACCCTACGATTCACCGATAAGAAATTCCGGGATACTTTTCTATAATACTCTCTTTGATGAAAACGCCGCTTGTCATCTTGCCTTTGGTGAGGGCTTTTCAAACTGCATAAAGGATTACGACAAGTATTCTCTTGAAGAATGCCGCAAGCTCGGTATCAACGATTCTATGGTACACGAGGACTTTATGATAGGAAGCGCAGATCTTGATATTACAGGCATCTGCGAGGACGGAAGCGAGATCCGGATATTCAAAAACGGAAACTGGGCGTTCTGATAAGCAAAACAGGCGTGCCGTGAGGCACGCCTGTTTTTATTTTACAAACTCTCGCTTGATGTCTTCTATAAGCATATCGACGTTTTCTACATCGGCGGAACCAAGGTCGGCGCGCT
>JAFQPF010000257.1 GCA_017411885.1 Clostridia bacterium | reverse complement strand
GGTCTGTAGATGATCGTAGGTCTCGCACTCGCCGAAAGCAAGAACGCGCCCTTATATTTTTCGCTTATCTCACTCCATGCCTTAAAGTCGATATGCTCGGGGAATAGGGTGATAATATTTCCGCGATGTTCTATTTTTGTAAATCTTGCCGCGCCCGCAAGATTACGCATAAGGGAAACGTATAATAGATTGATACATGGCTTTGGAGGCTCGCCGTAGCGGTCGATAAGCTCATCTCCCACGTCGTCAAAATCCTCGCGGTTTTCGATGTGAGCGATCTTCTTGTACATTTCCATTCGCTGAGGGCTTGTGCGGATATATTTTTCGGGAATATACGCGTCAAAATTAACGTCGACCGAGCACTCGAATTTGGGCTTTACTTCCTCGCCTTTTTCTTCGAGTATCGCTTCGTTCAATATCTTGATATAAAGATCGTATCCGATGCTGTCAAGATGACCGTGCTGCTCGGCACCGAGCAGATTTCCCGCGCCTCTGATCTCAAGGTCACGCAAGGCGATCCTGAAGCCTGCACCGAATTCGGTGTATTCCTTGAGCGCGGAAAGCCTCTTTGTGGCGATCTCGGATATAACCTTGTTGGGCGGATATGTGAAATAAGCATATGCACGCCTGCTTGATCTTCCTACACGTCCTCTTAGCTGATGAAGCTGTGAAAGACCGAGCCTGTCGGCATTGTCGATTATAAGCGTGTTGGCATTAGGCACGTCAACACCTGTTTCGATGATAGTCGTGCTGACAAGTATGTCAATGTCACCGTTAACAAGATCTCGCCATATGTCCGACATCATTTCCTTGTCCATACGTCCGTGAGCCACGGCTATCCTTGCATCGGGCAAAGCATTTTTCAAAAGCCCCGCAACAGTCGCGATGCTGTCAATGTTGTTGTGCAGGTAAAAGACCTGACCGCCGCGCCTTAATTCCTTGCGTATTGCCTCGTATATTATCATCTCGTCATGCTCAAGCACATAGGTCTGAACAGGGAATCGCTCACCCGGTGCTTCGTCGAGAATGGACATATCGCGTATGCCGCTCATAGCCATATTAAGTGTTCGCGGAATAGGAGTCGCAGTCAGCGTCAAAATATCAACGTCACTTGATATTTCTTTAAGCCTTTCCTTTTGCGCAACGCCGAATCTCTGTTCCTCATCAATTATAACAAGACCTAAATCCTTGAACTTTACATCCTTGGAAATGAGCCTGTGAGTACCTATTATAATGTCAATATCGCCGCGTCGAAGCTTGCGCAGAGTTTCCTCGTTCTGCTTTGAAGTTCTGAAGCTTGAAAGCATCTCGCACTTGACCGGAAAGCCTCTCATTCGCGAAAGAAATGTTCGGTAATGCTGGAAAGCAAGTATAGTCGTCGGTACAAGTACCGCAGTCTGCTTTCCGTCCATAGCCGCCTTGAATGCGGCACGCAGAGCAACCTCGGTCTTGCCGTAGCCGACGTCACCGCAGATAAGTCTGTCCATAGGAACGTTTCTCTGCATATCGCGCTTGACGTCATCGATAGCCGAAAGCTGTCCGTCGGTTTCTTCATATTCAAACGAGCTGTCAAACTGCATCTGAGCGTCGTCGTCAGCGCTGAAAGCAAAGCCCTCGCGCGTCTGCCTTTCGGCGTAAAGCTTTATAAGCTCCTTAGCCATACTCTTGGCCGCCGCCTTTGCGCGCGTTTTGGCGCGTCCCCAGTCGGCACCACCCATTTTGGAAAGCTTGACCGTGCCGTCGTCAGCTCTGGCGCCGATATATTTGGTTACGTTATCAAGCTGATTTGTCGGTATAAATAGCGTGTCCTCGCCCGCATACTGAAGCTTGATGTAATCTTTAGTAACGCCGTCGACCGTCAGTTGCTTGATGCCGACATAGCGACCGATTCCGTAGTTTACGTGAACGATATAATCGCCCTCGTGAAGATCGGTATAGGAAAGTATCTGCCTTTCCTGTTCCTTTTTTGTCTTTTTCCTGTTTTTTGAAATTTGTAATGAGCGCGCATAGCTTCCGGCAGGAAGCATACTGAGAGACACAAAGCGCGTGCTTATAAGCTCAAAGCCGGGTATAGTTGTACCTGTAAGCACGTATGCGGTCTTTGGCGACAGGGAAGCAGATTCAATGCTTTCGCCTGCAAGAACGGCGTTTATTCCCAAATCGCACAAGGATGCGTGAACGCTTTTTGCCGCCGCTTCGTTTTCGCAGATTATAACAGCGCGATAGGATCGCTTTAAGAAGGTGGTCAGATCCTCGCACAAAAGCTCAAAATTGTCACAGTAATTTACAGTCTGCTTGGTCTCAAACGAAAAAAGCCCGGCACTTCGCCTTTCGGATGCTCTTGCAAATGCGTCTACAACTACAAAGCCGCAAAGATCGCAGAATTCCTCAAAATCTCCGTGTCCCTTAGCCCATACACCGTTGCTTAGAGCAATAGCGCCCTCACCTGCAAGAGATGTAAGCTCCTCGTTTATATGCCATTCATATGCTTTGACTCTGTCGGCACACATACTGCTTTCCTGCATAAAAACAAGCGGACGCTTGCCTTGATTCAGGTTCTTATCAAGGTAATAGTCAAGAAGACAGTAGGGCTCGTCGTAAATTGTCGGGAGATACTTGTCTATAAAAGCAAGCTCAAGCCCCGAATCTACCGCGTCAAGTTCGGTTTTAAGCTCGGCCTTGGTGCGGTCGTTCTTTGCTTTTTTTATAAGAGCCTCAATGCTTTTTTTGATCTGCGCGCGTTTCTCGTCGCTCGGAATAAGCTCGCGCGCGGGCGGTATCGTAACGCTTACAAGATTTTCGCTCTTGCGCTGAGTAATAAGGTCAAAGTAGCCTATCTGATCTATTTCCGTATCGAAAAAATCAATACGTATCGGGCTTGAATATAAAGGAGGGAAGATGTCTACTATGCTTCCTCTCACGGCAAACTGACCGACACCGTCAACCATCTCAACGCGCACGTATCCGCCCATCAGAAGCTTGCGCACAAGCTCGTCACGCTCGAAAGGAGCGTCAAGTGAGATCTTAATGGTGCATTCCTTGAGATAATCGGGCGGCATGGTCATCTGAAGTGCCGCATCGGGAGTAGCGATTATAACTCCCGACGTGCCCGAGAGGGCAAGCTCAGATAATACTTTAAGCCTCTCATGCTCATATCCATGGGAGGCTGTGATGTTATGAAAGTTTAAGTCCCTGAGCGGGTAGGTAAGCGGCTCAGTACCGTAATCGGTCAGAATATTTGATATCTTGAGTGCTTCCTTTTCGTCTGGGACAAGTATAAGCGGAGGCAGGGGACAGTCGCCCGAAAGATCGTCTATGACAGAAGCATAAAACGAGGCGCGCGCTCCGTCCGAAAGTCCGGTAACAGTAACCGGTCGCATACGCTCAAAGCTCAGCCTGTCACGAACCTTTATAAATTCGCTGTATTCTCGCTCAGCCTTGATATTGTCGCAGATAATTCTCATATATATCTCCGAATAGAATCAGTTGTATTTTGCCATCGCCGCATCAATGCCTGAAGAAAGCATAAGCTCAAGCGATTCTCCTGCGCGGACAAGTGCGTCGAAGAAAATATCACGTTTGTCCTTAGGAATATCACCCAGCACCCAGTCTGCAAGATCGTAATCGGGATGCGGCTTTGCACCGACACCGATCTTAATTCGGGGGAAGCTGTCGCTTCCAAGATGCTCTATAATGCTTTTTATACCGTTGTGCCCGCCCGCACTTCCTTTTTTGCGCAAGCGTATCTTTCCGGGCTCAAGTGAGATGTCGTCAAATATTACAATGACGTTTTCAACAGGAACCTTGTAAAACGCCGCAGCTTCACGCACAGCAACGCCTGAATTGTTCATATATGTCTGTGGCTTCATAAAAAGCACGCGTTTTGAAGCAATGCAAGCATCTGTGATAAGTGCGTGGTACTTAAGCCTGTCGACCTTGAAGCCTTTCTTTTCAGCAAGGGCATCAAGTGCCATAAAGCCTGCGTTGTGGCGGGTGTGAATATATTTATCCCCGGGATTGCCGAGACCGACCACGATGTAGCGTATCGGATCGCTTGTTCCTTCGGGGGACTTTTGTATTTTTTTGAACAGCTCAAATATGTCAGCCATTATAATTTCCGCGCTTTCCGTTTAGTTAATACAGGTAAAGCGACAAAAGAACTGTTGCTGTCACAGACAGATACAGTTCTTTTACGCACAACCTATTGTAATGTGGGAAAAGTGAACACTCAGATGCGTTCCTTAACCTTGGAGCTCTTACCAACTCTGCTGCGGAGATAGTTAAGCTTAGCACGTCTAACCTTACCTATTCTTGTGGTTTCAACCTTAGCAACGTTGGGAGAGTGGAGAGGGAAAGTCTTTTCAACGCCGCAGCCGTATGCAACACGTCTTACGGTGAATGTTTCGGAGATTCCGCCGCCGCGCTTAGCGATAACGGTACCTTCGAAGATCTGAATTCTTTCCTTGGCTTCCTTACCCTTGCCGGGTTCAACGATACGGATGTGTACCTTAACGTTGTTACCAACAACAATGTTCGGAACCTCGCTCTTTAACTGCTCATTTGTAAAAGCCTTGATAAGATCCATTTTGGCTTCCTCCTTATTACCGGGCGTTCGTGCAGAGCATTGCAGAGGACCGTCCTTACTATGTACACACCGATCACGGCACGTACTCTGTTATTATAACACAGTTTTCTGGTCATTGCAATAGTTTTTTCAAAAAAATATCCGCTTTTTACAATAAATATTGCCAAATTTGTGCTTGCGGATTCGTGCAAAATGCTGTTTTAACGCATACGGAGGTGGAAATCGGATAACTGTACATACGCCCGAATCTTGTTTGTATTTGCTAAAAAATAAAGATTAAAGTCCTTTTTGCTATTGACAACGCGAAGTAAATTTGATATAATCTAAAGAGGTTTATTTTTTATTCTGAAAGGAATATGGCAATAATGGAAAAAATGGAAACCATTGAATTAAGCGTCGTTGATATATTGCAAACGTTGCTCAAGCGTTGGTGGATCATCGCCGTCAGCGCAGTGCTTTGTGCCGTAATAATGTTTTTATACAGCACCTTTGCAGTAACGCCGCTTTACGGATTGAAGATACAGTTTTACGTAGCACCTGAATTCGGCAACGCTCAGGCAACGACAGCCGTTACCGCTTATCAGACGTATACGTATGCAAAGGAAGCCATACTTACGTATATGAAGCTTCTCGAAAACGATGAGTTTTTTGACCTTATGGAAGAAAACGTCAAGGGCAAGTGTACGGTAAACTATACCTCCGGCGGACTTGACGCAATGATCTCCTATAAGGAGGTTCAGGATACAGACCTGTTCAATGCAACCGTAGTTTCCGCTTATCCCGGAGACGCATATACGGTCGCAACCGTGCTTGCAGAGCTTGCACCCGAAAGAATACACGAGATCAAGGGCTTTGACGCACTTAAGGTTACCGATAAGCCTAAGTTTGAACGTGTAGCGCAGGTCAATAATAACGTTACCCGTAATACCTTTGCAGGAGCAGTAATAGGCGCGATCTTCTCGGCTCTGGCACTTATCATTCTTAAGATGTTCGACGTAAGAATCGGTGATGAAACCGACCTTACCAAGGTATATGACGTGCCGATACTCGGCGTAATACCTAACTTTGACGAAATAATCAAGGATAACAAGAGAGCGTACGGATACGGTTACGGATATGGAGGTAGACCCGGTGAAAATGCCAAGAAGTAAAAACAGAGTCTTAAATACGGTCGACAGCACGACCAATTTCCAGATAACCGAGGCTTATAAGGCTTTCAGAACAAACGTGCAGTTTGCGGTTTCCGCATCTGAGGGAAAATGCAAGAGAATAGCCATTACAAGCGCGCTTCCCAAGGAAGGTAAAACTATCACATCCATAAATCTCGCGGTTACTTTTGCACAGACAGGCGCTAAGGTGCTTCTTATTGACTGTGATATGCGCCGCCCGAGAATTCACAGATATTACGATCTTGAAAGCCGTGTCGGTCTTTCTAATATCCTTTCGGGTATGTGTACAGTTGCCGATGCTGTCAAGAAGACAACCAGAGAAAATCTTCACGTAATTCCGGCAGGACTTATTCCTCCGAATCCCGCGGAGCTTATTTCGAGCGACGCAATGAAGAATACACTCGATGAGCTTTCCGAAGCATACGATTATATCATCATCGATACTCCGCCCGTAAATATAGTAACAGACGCGCTTGCACTTGTTCCGTATGTGGATGGAACGGTAGTGGTAGTTCGTTCTGCGCAGAGCACGCATCCCGAAACCAAAAAGGTACTTACCAAGTATGAATACGCAAACGCGCCTATCCTCGGCTTTGTACTTAATAACGTAATAAGCAGTACAACGAAGGGCTATACGAGCAAGTATAGAAATTACAGCTACAAATAATGACTGATCTGCATACACATCTGCTTTACGGAATAGATGACGGCGCAGCAGATATGGAAATGAGCGTCAATATGCTCAAGGCTATGTTACGCGACGGAGTTAAGACCGTAGTAGCAACACCGCATTTCAATTATACTAACGTACCACCCGAGGAGTTTATAAGCAAACGTGATTCTGTT
>JAFQPF010000256.1 GCA_017411885.1 Clostridia bacterium | reverse complement strand
TTTCTGCACGAGAAAATAATTCGCAAGTTTTTTGCACTTTTCTATTGACAAGCGCAATTTAATTGCGTATAATCAAAGTGAAACTTAATTGCGTATCAATTATATGACATTTTTCACTTTTTGTCAAGAGGAAAGGAGAATTTTTATGGACAGAATTATTCTCCACAGTGATCTTAATAATTTTTTCGCATCTGTGGAGTGTGCCGAGAATCCCGAATACCGCGATAAGTTCATTGCAGTTTGCGGTAAGGAGGACGACAGGCACGGTATTGTTCTTGCCAAAAATCAGCGCGCCAAGCTTTGCGGCGTAAAAACGGGGGATACCATAAGAGAAGCAAAGCTCAAATGTCCAGAGCTGCTCTGCGTTCTTCCACATTTTGAAAAATACTCGGAGCTTTCAAAAAGAGTCAGAAAAATATACTGCGATTACACGGATGAGGTCGAGGCGTTCGGTATGGACGAGTGTTGGCTCGACGTTACCCGCAGTACTCTGCTCTTTGGCAGCGGCAGGACTATTGCCGAGGAGATAAGAGAAAGGGTGAAGCGCGAAACCGGTCTTACCGTGTCGGTTGGGGTATCCTTCAACAAGGTATTTGCCAAGCTTGGCAGCGATATGAAAAAGCCCGACGCCGTTACCGAGATAGGACGCGGCGATTTCAGAGAAAAAATATGGCCGCTTCCCGCAGCTGCGCTTCTCGGGGTCGGCAGGTCGAGCGAAAAGGTGCTGTCGCGGCACGGAATACACACCATCGGCGATATTGCCGCCGTTCCGCGCGAATATATGGAAAAGTGGCTCGGCAAATGCGGCGCTTCCCTACACGATTTTGCGTCTGGCAACGATTTTTCAAGAGTTGCTCCTGCCAAATACGTACCGGTTGCGCAAAGTGTAAGCCGCGGAGTCACCTGTCGCGCGCCGCTTAATGACTGCGACGAGGTGTCAAGAATAGTACTTTATCTGTCAGAGCACGTATCGACCGAGCTGAGACGCACCAAATGCGTGGCGCTCGGGATAGGGGTCACGGTGAAGGACGAGAGCTTACGCTCCGTTGACTTTACAACAAGGCTTAGCCGTCCTACAAGGTCGCATAGGCTTATATTCGAAGGAGTAATGACACTTTTTCGCGAAAATTATATCTGGCGCGAAAGCGTCCGTGCTCTGACCGTACGCACCTTTGAGCTTCAAAGCGACACCGAGCCGATAGTGCTTGACTTTTTCACCGATGCGGTTAAAGAGGAAAAATATGAAAGAAAAGAAGCGTGCGCGGACAGCATCCGCTCACGCTTCGGTAAAAATTCTGTTTTTCCTGCCTCGCTTATAGGAGACATAAAGCTTCCATCGATACTCAACAAGTCAAGGCTTCCCGGCTCGCCGTTCAGATAACCAGACCACCGTTGACGTTGAGCACCTCACCCGTAATGAACGAGGCTTTATCAGATGCAAGGAAAAGCACCGCCTCGGCTACATCACCGACAGTACCAATTCTGCCAAGCGGAGTCTCGTCGCAAAGTGCGGCTACGGTCTCGCTGTCAAGCGCCGCGTTCATTTCCGTTGCTATAACTCCGGGTGCTACGCAGTTTACGGTAATTCCCGAGGGACCAAGCTCCTTGGCAAGCGCCTTGGTAAAGCCTATAAGCCCTGCCTTTGCCGCAGAATATGCAACCTCGCAGGAGGCTCCCGTCACTCCCCACATAGAAGAAATATTTATAACAAAGCCCTTGTGCTGTCTTACCATAGACGGCACTGCCGCCTTTGCGGTAAGCATTGCAGCTTCAAGGTCGCAGCTTATAAGCTCGCGCACCTCGGCTTCGCTCATATCGGTAAAAAGTCCGATTTTTGACACGCCTGCGTTGTTGACCAGAACGTCAACTCCGCCAAGCGCCAGAATTGCCGCGTCGAGCGCCGCAATGGCTTCTCCGTTTGCCGCAAGGTCTGCTTTTACGGCAATAGCTCCCGTTTCCGCCGCAAGCTCCTTTGCCGCAAGCTCCGAGCTTTTGTATATGAATGCCACGGAGTCTCCGCGCGCCGCAAAGCGCCTTACGCACTCAGCGCCTATTCCTCTTGAACCGCCGGTAACTATTATCTTCATAATTACTCTCCGTTTTTGTTGTCTTTTCTATATAAGATAAACTCAGTGTTAAAAGCTTATACGTTTACGGAATAATCCTTTTTGAAGCCGTGCGCTCCGAATATCTGCCATTTGCCAACGCCAAGTCTTTGCGTGATCGCCCTTCGTTCCTCTGCACACAGCGCAGGGTCCGTATCAACCGAGGTCATAAGTATCGGCGCATACTGATTATATTTTGCCTGCTCCGGTGTCAATCCGTGAGTGTTGATATAAATATCACCCGTAAACGCAATATGATTTTTGTAATCAATGAGAACTATCTCTCCGGGCAGGTGTCCGCCCTTGCCCTCGTAAACCTCAAAATGAAGCTCTCCGAAGTCAAAAAATCCGATCTGCACCAAAGGCTCCCCGGGCTTTTCGAGGCTTCCCCACAACGCCGTGACCCTTTCAGGCTCAACGGTTTTATATGACGTGAGCAATTTACATATATCGATATACGGC
>JAFQPF010000255.1 GCA_017411885.1 Clostridia bacterium | reverse complement strand
TATAACATATATCCGCGCGAATTGCCATAGTTTTCGCTCAATTTAATAAAGAATTTAAATTTCGGGCATAAATATACCCAAAATCCGTGTCTGTACACCCCATTACAACTTCACTTTTTCACAAAAGCGTTCCATTTATGAGAAAGTTTCATTCACACTATTGACATTCACTCAGATATATGATATACTTCATTAAACGAAACTTAAATTCACATTATTAGCGCAATAAGGAGAAAAAGTGAACATTTACGCACTCAATCTTATGCTTGACCAGAATCACTGCAGCAACAAAAAGCTTGCCGATACTCTCGGAATAAGCCGTTCTTCGCTATATCGGAAAATGAGCGGTCAGACCGAATTCACCTGCAATGAGATCGGAATCATACGCCGCTTACTTAGACTGTCCGACGAGGCGTTGGTTGAAATTTTCTTTCGTCTTCCGCCAAGCTGAGCCGAACCGTCACAGAGAAATTAAAATTCGCTCATTCAAAGCATCAACCTGCGGTTGATTACGATTCCCGGATTCAATAATGTTTATAACATAATCAATAATAATTCTGACTGAACCGGTATTGCAAAAAGCAGATGGTTGTGATAGAATAAAAAAAACGGTTGCAGTGCAACTACTGTAAAGAGGTAACTCAAATGGCTGAAATAAAGGATTATAACGGCAGACCTGCCATATATGTAAACGGCGAGATAATTCCGCCTATGATGGCTACCATCCGTACCAATAACCGTGATCATATGTGTATCGACAAGGAATATTACCGTGAGCTTGGCAAGGCTGGCATACGCATATTCTTCCTTATATGCGATACCGAATGGCTCAAGCCTGCGGCACTTGAACAGTTCAAGGAGGAAGCCGAGGCACTTTTAGAGGTTTGCCTCGATGCATATATTATAACTCGAATCGGACTGCATCCGAACAACGAGTGGATAAATAATCACCCCGATGATGTGCTTACCTACAGCGACGGTTCAAAGCCTCCGGTTCATCTTTTTTCGGAATCATACGAAACAGACCTTCCCGCGCACTATTCGCTTTGCTCAGAAGAGTGGCGCAAGGATGCCGGGCAAGCACTTTGCGACACCTGGAAAAAGCTTAAGGCTCTTCCCTACGGCGATCGTATAATCGGCTGCTTCTTTGCGGCAGGAGGTACGTCAGAATGGTATTATATGCATCCGTTGGTAAACGCAAGCGGTGCGTCTCTTGACCACAGCGAAGCTTTCAGAAAGAATTTTTCAAAATATCTGAGTGAAACCTACAAAACAGACGCCGCGCTTCAAAAAAGCTGGAAGCGCGACGACGTAACTATAGAAAATCCCGCCATACCCGGTGCAGACGGTCACTACTATGCAATGCAGGCAGATTTTGAAGCCAACAATCCCCGGGAGCGTATGTACGCAAATTCCCCTGTGCCGCCTGCATACGGTAACGGAACAAATATCGGTTCGTTTATTGATTTTGACAACAGGCGCGACGTATACGATTTCTACAGAGCGTGGCATATCGGCACGGCACAAAGCAATATGTACTTCGCAAGGCTGATAAAATCCATAAACCCCGATGCGCTCATCGGCACCTTCTACGGCGCACACGGCTGCACCGAATTTTTACAAACCGGCACCAACGGCGGTACTAATCTGCTTCTCGACTGCAAGGATATTGACTTCCTCGCCGCGCCCGGAGTGTACGAAAACCGTCAGCCCGGCGGCTTTGTCGGTCAGCGTGAGATGCACGATTCATTCGCGCTCAGAAACAAGATATACATAATCGAGGACGACACGCGCACACACCTTGAAAACAGATACTGGGCGCCTAAAAACGGTATGTTCGACCTTACCGATTCGCTTGAGGTAATGAAGCGCGAATTCGGCCGCACTCTGTGCGAGGACGTACACGCGTGGTGGTTTGATCAGCTTTTGGGCGGCAGACGCTACAAATGCCCGGAGATATACGAGCTTATAAGCAAGCAACAGAAGATCGCAAAGGAGGCTTACGAGCTTAACCGCAAGAAAGTATCCGAGATCGCGTTCATATATGATGAAGAAAGCATCGCATCCGTTTCGCCGGGAACGACAAAGGAGCTTATCGAGCGCGTGCGCAATTACGAGATCGCACGTATCGGTGCGCCGGTCGACCAGTATTATCACAACGATATGGCAAATCCCGATATGCCCGATTACAAGCTGTATATCTTCTTTAACACCTTTGTGCTTACCGACGCCGAGCGCGAGCAGATAAAGAAAAAGCTTGCAAGGAATAATGCGGTTGCTGTCTGGATGTATGCTTCGGGTGTAATCAATCCCGACAAGGAAAAGAAATTCGATACCGCACATATAAAGGAGCTTACCGGAATAGACGTCGGAATGCTAAACGAAAACTACGATGCAAACTTCAGATTTACAGGTGAGCATAGCTTAATTGACGGGCTTGACAGGCGCAAGGTGTACGGTGATACGGCAAGCTCACGCAATTCGGTTTCGGGTGTTGCCACCCAAGCCAACTGGGCGGTATATCTCTACCCGTATTTTTACGCAGAGGATGAATCCGCCACCACCTGCGCACGCTTCTTGACAAGCGGAAGAGATGCGATAGCTATAAAGGAAACAGACGGCTTCAGATCGGTATTCTACGGTTCAAAGAGCATCAACAGCGCCGAGATACGCACATTCGCAAAATATGCAGGCGTTCACATATACACAGATATTGAAGACGTATTCTTTGCAAACAGAAGCTACATTACCATCCACGCAAGCGAAAGCGGCAAAAAGACTATAAAGCTTCCGCGCAAATGCGACGTATATGAGGTATATGAAAACAAATACTACGCAAAGGACACCGACGAATTCACCTTTGAAATGAACTTCGGTGAAACAAAAATGTTCAAGCTTATATAAAAAACAACGGCACAGGAATTATCCTGTGCCGTGTTTTTTACTTAAGATCAGCATATAAATAAAGCGAACCGCAAATTATTGTAAGTCTGCCGTTTTTTTCGGCAAGCGTAAGCGCATCGGTCAGTGTCGGCGCGCTGACACCGTTTATGCCGGCGCACTTACGCGCAAGCTTGCACAGGTCATCAGGGCTCATCGCGCGCGGATTATCCTGCACTGTAGTGAAGATAAACTCCCTGTTATCTCTGTTAAGCAGTTCAAGCGTGCTTTGCACGTCCTTGTCCGCCATACAGGCGTATATTATATTCATCGGCGTATTGGGAAAATATCTGTCAAGCGCACGGCAAAGCGCGCGAACTCCGTCGGGATTATGACCGCCGTCAAATATCACGTTATCGCGTATTCTTTCAAAGCGTCCCGGGTGGCAGGCACTCATAAGCCCTTTCTTTATCGACTCCGCTTCTACCCCAAGCACCTCAAGCGCTTTAGTCGCAAGAGAAGCGTTTGCAAGCTGATACTCCCCGCCAAGCGAAAGGATTACAAGCTCTCCTGCGGGCAGTCTGAAATGCTCGCAGATACCATCAAAGCCGATAGCTTCGGGCGTCTTTGCAACCACAAGTCTGTGACCGTGAGAACGTGCAGATTCTTTTATCACCGCCATAGCCTCGTCATCCTGCTCACAGGTTACGACGGTGCGAGTTGTAATATCATCCTTTATTATTCCGCATTTCGCACGCGCGATCTCGGTAATTGTGTTTCCAAGATACGAGGTGTGGTCAATATCGATATGACAGATCACGGCAAGCTCGCATCGCTTTATCACGTTCGTGGCGTCAAACTCTCCGCCAAGTCCGACCTCAAGCACAACTATATCACACTTATTCTGCGCAAAGCAAAGCATCGCCGCGCCACACCATATTTCAAACTGTGTCGGTGCTTCGCCTGTTGCCGTTTCTACCTTTTTTGCGGCGTTTTCTGCCGCAGTCAGAACGAAGTCAAGCTCAGCATCACTGATCTGCTTTCCGTTTATACAGATGCGCTCGTTTACCTTTACAAGGTTAGGTGAGGTGAATTTACCCACCCTTTTACCGTCACAAACGAGTGCCGATTCGATAAACGCGCATACCGAGCCCTTGCCGTTTGTGCCGGCAACGTGAATAAAGCGCAGATCCTTATCGGGTCTGCCAAGATTATCAAGCAAAAGCGATATTCTTTCAAGTCCAAGCCTCACTACGTTATGAAAGCTGTGAGGATCTCTGTAATTCTTTGTCATATTAAGTCAGTCCGTTTCGGAAATAATAATTTTGCATCTATCTTTTCTGCTTATCAAGCAGCCTTTCAAGCCTTGGAAAGAAATACTGCGAAAGTGGAATAAGCACCGCCATTTTTATCGGCATCTCGATAAGGCTTACCGTGATTTTCTGTGTAAATATAAGCGAAAACGCCTGCGGTGTTCCCACTACGTATTTGAAATAAACGTAAAGCCATATCGGAGTAAGCGGGATCGCTACAAACACACATTGAATTATAACGCAAAGCACCACTCTGAGAGGTGATCGGCGCGGAGTGTGAAGAAATACTCCGTACAAGAGCGCGTATGCGATCTCGTTTATAGCAAAAAGCGGAAAATATGCGCCCGTGCCCGCGAGCATTACCCCAAGAAAGTCGGCTACAAATGCGCAAGCAGCTCCCCATAACGGCCCAAGCACGGCAGAGGCGGTAGCTATTGCCACAAAGCCGAAGCTCGTTTGGAAAAACGCCGACTGTATGCCAACGTATCTTGAAAGGATTATCTGCATGGCAACAAGCATAGCGGATAATGCAAGCTTTTTAAGCGTACTGATTTTTTGCATAAAAATACCCTCCTATAAACAAAACTTCACCGTTTACATATAGGAGGTGTTTTCTCGAATATGTACAGCGGGATGCGAGAGGACAACCGCAACGCACATGCGTTTTCGTCGCATCGGCAACTCCCCGTCCGAAGCGCACTTTACGCTGTCTTCTCTACTCTGTTATGTTACTATTGTAGCAGAAATATTACATTTTTTCAAGTATATTCGCAATTTTTTTAATTACTTTTTTAGGATAAATTAACTGACATAAAAAAATACGCGAAAGCAACAATAATAGGGCGACAAAACGCATCGGCTCTGATGCGAAATCAAGCTTGTCAAGGAAACGGTGTGAAATGATAAATAAGTATATAAACAGACTCGCCGCCTTTATAGCGGCGACGGTGTTGCTCCTTTCTCCGATAAGCGCAAGCACTCCCGAATCGGTCTGTCCGGGCGGATTTCCTTTCGGAGTAAAAATGTATACCGACGGAGTGATAGTAAGCGCACTTGAGGAGGTAAATACAGAGAACGGCACCGTTATGCCCGGCGTTAATGCCGGGCTGAAAATAAAGGATATTATTACAGAGGCAGACGGCGAAAAGCTAACGAGCGCAGTCACTCTTTCCGAGATGATCTTGCACTCAGACGGCTCTCCGCTTTCGCTGACGGTAAAGCGCGACGGCGAGACGATAACACTTTCGCTTATCCCGGCAAAATGCTCATTCGACGGAAAATTCAAAGCTGGAATGTGGCTCAAGGACAGCACCGCTGGAGTAGGCACCGTCACCTACGTTATACCCGAAACGGGTGAGTTTGCAGGACTCGGGCACGGAATATGCGACGTTGATACAGGAAATCCCCTTCCGCTTGCACGCGGTATCGTATCGGGAGTAAGTGTCAGCGGGATAAAAAAAGGCTCGCCCGGCTCTCCGGGAGAGCTTCGCGCAAGCTTTATGGGCGGCAAGGTAGGTATACTTACCGATAACCGCAGCACCGGAGTTTACGGCATTTTAAGTGAGCGTCCGAGCTTAAAGCAGGTAAAACTCGGTACGCGCGAGGATATATGCGAGGGCAAAGCGTATATAATATCCACACTCGACAACTCAGGCGCAAAAGAATACGAGGTCGAGCTTTCGGATATAAATAAAAGCAGTACCGGCTCAAAAAGCTTCGTTGTAACTGTAACCGATAAAGCCTTGCTCGAAAAAACCGGCGGCATCGTCCAGGG
>JAFQPF010000254.1 GCA_017411885.1 Clostridia bacterium | reverse complement strand
TTAAGAGCTCTTGCCCATCCGGTATAGGGCAATATCTTATCCGCAAGCTCTTTGATAACAGGCACGTATTTTATCGGCTGAAGATTTACCGCCGACGACGTAAGGCGTGCCGTATCTATGTAGGAAAGCACTCTTTCCCGTGTTAATCTTTCACTTCTGTCGAAGCTTCTGTAGCTTCTGTTTCTGATCACGAGATCCTTTAGCATTTTAGTTCTCCTTTAATTTATATTCGGTGCAATGACGTGCAAATTCTGAAAACAGTCCGCGAGCCGCTGCATCAGTCCTGATCATCCTCTCGGGATGCCATTGTACGCCGACAAAAAATCGGTGTCCGGGCATATACACGCCCTCTATGTATCCATCCTCGGACGTCGCACATATTTCAAGCTTATCCGCAAGCTTTTTTATCACCTGATGGTGGAAGCTGTTCACCTGTGCTGTCTTCGGATATATCCCGTCAAGCACATCCGATACCGTAACATTATGATGAGGCTCGTGATACTCCCCTGTCTGGCGATGACCGTCTATATGCTGATGCAGTGTGCCGCCCAGGGCAACGTTTATAACCTGCACACCGCGGCATATTCCAAGCACGGGAAGCCCAAGCTCAAGAGCAATTTCAAGCGCATCAAGCTCAAGTGTATCTCGCAAACGTGACGGTGTTCCGCAATTTTCTTCCTTTTCTTCGCCATACACGCCCGGATCAATATCACCGCCGCCGGTCACGAACAGTCCGTCGGCAGAAGAAAGTATCCCGCGTATTGTTTCCTTATCTATCCCTATCGGCAAAACAAGTGGCAGCATTCCCGCTTCTTCGCAGGCTTCTATATAGCTTTGCTTCAAAGAAAAGCTGTCGCTGTTCTCCTCGTGTGATGGTGTAAGAATTACTATCGGCTTATCCATAAGTCCCTCCTGTTTTTGACAGTATATTCACCGCACTAAAGCACGGTTACGAGAAAAAGCTTGACGTATGCCATATATTCACGAACGATACTCATAAAAAACTGCCATATATCAAGTGACGGTGCGCTGACCGTATCAGCATCAACGTCGTAATAGTCAAATAAATATTGCACTCTCGGTATATGGAAATCGGATGAAACTCCTATCACCCTTTCGGGCTCCAAGCCCTCTTTACGCATAAGCGCAAGCGACAGCTCGATGTTCTCATAGGTGTTCACAGCGTAAGGCTCGGGGTAAATACGCTCACGCTCTATTCCGCGGGCTACCAAATATTCGCACATCGAATACGCCTCGGCAACGCCCTCGTTTACACCCTCTCCGCCTGTTACTATACATACAGAGCCGGGTAAAGCTTCAAGCAGCCTTTGCGCTGTATCAAGTCTGCTCTTAAGCTGTTGACCGGGAGTGTATCCATACGTGCGGCATCCGAAAACGATTATAACATCGCCGTCACCCTCACCGTCACTTTCAGCAAATATCTCCGCCGCCTCCGATGCGCTTGTGTGAGAGCAAACGCCTATATACGCGGCAAAAAGGGTAAAGGTCACAACGTAAAAGCACATTCCCGCGATATAAATCACGCGAAGCACACGCAAGGGCTTATTAAGTCTGTCACGGAATTTTATAAACAGACACGCCGGAACCGATGCCGCTATAACCACGCAAAAAGGAATAAAGCAGGAGAAGAACGCCTCTCGGTTATAAAGCACAAGGCAAAGATACGGCAGATAGCAGACAAGCACGAAGGCAGAAAACAAAAGCATTATTTTATTTATTCTTCCGATGTTTTTCATTTGCTTCATCCTTTCAGGTCTCTGTCTGTTATTATACACCGAATTTATGAAAATTTCTACTCTGAAAAGAAAAAAGGCGGAATTTTTCCGCCTTTATGTTCAAAGATATCTGATCTCGTCCTTTTTCTTGTACAGCACGGTAACAACGACCATCGCGCCAATGACCGCGCCTGCGAGGATATACACCTGAAAATAGCGCTCGGCGCCACCCTCCTCTGACTTATCCTCCGTCTGTGCTTCAGCATCTGTAGTTCCTTCGCTCTCTGTATCCGCAATCACGCCAAAGGGCAACATAAAGCAAAGTAAAAGCGCAAGCATCAGAGCAAATATACGCCTTTTCATTATCTCTTACCCGACACGATCATTTCGGTATCTCTTGCTATAACAAGCTCCTCGTTTGTCGGGATAACGTATACCTTGACCTTTGAGTCGGGAGTAGAAATGCACACGTTATCGCCCTGAAGCTTTGTCTTTGCATTCAACTCCTCGTCAAGCTTAAGTCCGAGGTAATCCATATTCTTACAAGCCGCGCTTCTGATCTCGTCACGGTTTTCACCGATACCCGCGGTGAAAACGAGCGCGTCGATACCGTTCATCGCCGCCGCATAAGCACCGACATATTTCTTTATCTGATAACAGAGTATGTCAATTGCAAGCTTGGCGTCTTCATTACCCTGTTCAACCGCCTCACCGAGATTACGGCAGTCGCTCGAAAGTCCGCCCGACACGCCTAACAGGCCGCAGCTTTTATTCATAAAATTGTTCATCTGCTCGGGAGTCATATTTTCCTTTTCCATAACGAACGGAACGATAGCAGGGTCGATCGAGCCGCAACGCGAGCCCATTATAAAGCCGTCAAGAGGAGTAAAGCCCATGCTCGTGTCGATAACCTTTCCGCCCTTTACGGCAGAGATCGACGAACCGTTACCAAGGTGACAGGTAACGATCTTTGTGTCCTCCACAGGCTTTCCGAGAATCTTTATCATTTCACCCGACACATATCTGTGCGACGTACCGTGGAAGCCGTAGCGACGGATATGATACTTTTCGCACATATCCTTGGGAAGCGCGTAGGTGTACGCCTCGGGCGGCATTGTAGAATGGAACGCCGTATCTATGACAAGCACCTGAGGCTTGCCCGGCATTGCCTCTATGCATCCGTGAATACCCATAAGATGCGCCGCAGTATGCAAAGGCGCAAGATCAAGGCATCCCTCAAGCTTTTTAAGCACCTCATCGTCTACAAGCACGCTTTCCTTAAGATAAGCACCGCCGTGGACAATTCTGTGACCGACAGCTTCAATTTCATCCATACT
This sequence comes from Clostridia bacterium, assembly GCA_017411885.1. The sequence goes on along the minus strand of JAFQPF010000254.1, from coordinate 3,724 downwards.
CTTTACCACGCCGAGAGTGGGCGAGCAGAGCGTTTCAACGAGGATCTGTGTAGCAACAGTATGGTTTTCCATTTTAATTTCCGCGCTGTATACCTCGCGCCCCGGCACCTTGTGAGTTATGGCACCGTCAATGCCTATTCTTTCGCATATTCCCTTTGCAAGCACGTCCGAGCTTACCGTGTCAAAAAGCTGATACTTAAGCGACGAGCTTCCTGCATTTACAACCAAAACCTTCATTTTTATTCTCCTTTTGCGCCGCATTTCGGCGTTTTATTTACGTATACTCTCGGTACTCTCTTGCCAATAAGACAGAGCACCTCATAGGTTATCGTGCCTGACATTTTTGCAAGCTCTTCAACCTTTTCACGACTGTCAAATATCACGGCGATATCGCCTTGCTTTACGTCAGCCCCGCTTACGTCGACCATACATTGATCCATACATATCCTGCCGACTATCGGGCAGTCCTTGCCGTTTATACGCACACTTGATTTTGAATAAGCGCGGATAAAGCCGTCAGCATATCCGACCGGCAAAGTCGCGATCTTCATTTCCCTGTCCGCGGTAAAGGTAGCACCATAGCTTACGCTGTCGCCGGGCTTCAGAGTATGAACGTGTGCAACACGCGCCTTAAGCGACATTGGCGTTTCAAAATCCTTAAGATCAAACTCGCCCGACGGCATATGACCGTACAGAATAATACCTGCGCGCACCGCATCGTATGCGGGTATCTCCTGTCTGATAATTCCGGCACTGTTGCAGATGTGGCAGATTTCGGGCTTGTTTTTGCCAAGCTCCCGCTTTACCTCATCATAACGCTTTCGCTGAATATCGGTAAGACCGCTTCCGTATTCATCCGCGCAGGCGAAATGCGTAAACATTCCCTTTACGCTCAGATGAGAGAGCGAGCCCACACTGTTTATAAGCTCAGCGGTGTTTTTTGCGTCCTTCGTGTCAAAGCCAAGCCTGTTCATTCCCGTATCAAGCTTGATATGTACGTCAAGCACACCGACACCGCGTCTGGCGCAGGCATCATCAAGCGCCCTTGCATATTCAAGTGAAAATACGGTCTGTGTGATATTATATCTTTCAAGCAGATCCACGTCACAATCAAGCGTGTAGCCGAGTATCAGTATCTTTGACTTATACCCGCACGCCTCACGAAGCTCTATCGCCTCCGCGATTGTTGCTACCGCAAAAAAGTCGGCACCGGCATCTTCAAGCGCGTGCATACATTCTATAGCACCGTGACCGTAGGCATCCGCCTTTATCACGGGTATGACCTTGGCACCGCGGCTGAGCTTTTCTATCCGCCTGTAGTTTCTGACTAACGCCGCAAGGTCGATCTCTGCCCAAAGCTTATGGCCTCTGCCCTTGAGGGTATTATTTAATACTTCCGAGATGCTCATTTTAATCTTCCTTAATTTCGGTCAAAAAGTTTATTTTAAGATCGGTGTCTTCGCATTTTGCTTCTATGCTCTTTATTTCAAAGCTCTCAGCGTCAAGCATGAGAGTAAGCTCCTGTGTATTCTTAAAGCGCGCCTTCATCACGTCGCTTCCGTTTTCCCTTGTCACACCGAGAAAATCGTCTTTTGTCAAAGCAAATGCCCCAAACAGCATATACATCGAAGGACAATCGTTTCTTCCAAGCAGATATTCGGTTTCGTGAACTGTCATTTTAAGGCTTCCCTTCGACATTTCAAAGCGGATACCCTCAAGCTCACCGCCTGTGATAAGTGCAACTCCGTCACGAAGCTTATCAAGGGACGAATCGGAAAGCGTAAGGCTTATCGGATAGGTATGCTCGCCAAGCGTTAAGCTTATATCCTGCCTTGAAGCTGACTGATAGGAAAGCATCTTATCAACGTCAAGCTTTTTTGAGCATGACGGCGTGAATATCAGCGCAAGGATAAAAGGAATAAATACAAGAGCATAAAACAAACGTTTTTTCATTATTTACCTCCAAACAAACGGCTTTGTACCATTTTATTTGGAGGTCTTGTTTAATATTACTCGCGCTTAATAGCGTAAGGTCGCGCATTCAACCGTTGCGCTGCTGTTATAAAATTTCGCAAGCTTTACAAGCTTTGCCGTTGCTTCAAAGAATACCGCGGTCGTCTGCTTTGTCTTTTCATCCTTGAGAATACCAACGTATATATCGGGCGAACTCATCGAGGACACCGCATACACCTTTTTTTCAGCAGCATCTGCGCGTATTTTGTATTCGTCCGTGTAAGGGGCGATAAGCGACATATCCTGCATTCTCGCCTTGTAGAATTCGCGTCTTGATTTTCTGCCGAATATCTTTGTAAAGGTCATCTCGCCCTTTACTACCGTATATTCGTATTCGATCTGTACGTATCGCCAGGTAAAAAACCATATTATCGCGGTAAAAAGCACGATAAAGCATCCTAAAACGTAAAGCTTTAGCATACAAAGCACCGAAAAAAATACGATCGGGAAAAGTATGTAAGCAAGGATTAAAAGTGTTCTTTTAAGCTTAAGCTTACCTTCAATTTTTGCTTCAACGCAATACTCAAAATAATTCGCAAACTCGTTCATTTCATTTTCTCCTTAGATGTAATACGAGTACATTTTGTATAAGTATAGCACACAAAACGTGATTATTCAAGAGAATATGTACAATTTCATCCAATTTTTATTTCTGCTATTGAAATAAGGTAAGAATTGTTGTATAATATAACAGTAAATCTTTACTATGAGAGGATAAAACCATGAAAGCAGTTGTAACCGTAACAGGAAAAGACACACTCGGAATCATCGCGGACGTTTCGGGAATTTGCTCGAAATACGGAGCTAATATCGTTGATATTTCACAAAGCGTAATGCGCGATTATTTCGCTATGATAATGCTTGTCGATATCGACAGGCTCAATATGCCCTTTACAGAATTTGTTGACAAAATGAAGCGCCACGGAGATGAAAAGGGACTCGTTATCCAGGCTATGCACGAGGATATTTTCAATTCGATGCACAGAATATAACAGGTTTATACGGAGATATATATGTTAAACACCGCAGATATACTTGAAACTATAAATATGATACACGAGGAAAACCTCGATATCAGAACCATAACAATGGGTATTTCCCTTCTCGACTGCGCGGATTCGGATGAAGATCGCCTGTGCGAAAAGGTATATGAAAAGATCACGACCTATGCGCGCGATCTTGTAAAAACAGGCGAGGATATCGAAAAAGAATACGGTATCCCGATCATCAACAAGCGCGTTGCGGTAACGCCTGTTTCCATCATCGGCGGACATCTTTCGCCCGATGGATATATAAAGCTTGCAAAAACGCTTGACCGTGCGGCAGAAACGCTCGGCATCAACTTTATCGGCGGCTTCGGCGCGCTCGTACATAAGGGTATGACAAAAGCTGACGATACGCTTTTGTCTGTCATTCCCGAAGCTCTTGCCGAAACAAAGCTCGTTTGCTCGTCGGTAAACGTGGCTACAACAAAGGCGGGTATAAATATGGACGCCGTCGCCCGTATGGGTAAGATCGTCAAGCGCGCGGCGTACCTCACACGCGACAACGGCTCTATCGGATGCGCGAAATTCGTCGTATTCGCGAACGCCCCCGAGGACAATCCCTTTATGGCAGGCGCGTTCCACGGTGTCGGCGAGGGAGACCTTAACAGTCCCTTCATAAATTCATAATTATCTGATAATAAAAAATATAATGTACTTAAGATATA
>JAFQPF010000253.1 GCA_017411885.1 Clostridia bacterium | reverse complement strand
TTAAAGCAAGAGGGAAGAGCACGCCGCGGCGTGTTCAGTACGGTTCACGGAGATATTCAGACTCCCGTATTTATGAACGTAGGCACCTGTGCCGCGATCAAGGGCGGTATTTCCACAATGGACTTAAAGGACGTAAGATGCCAGGTTGAGCTTTCAAACACATACCATCTGCATTTGCGTCCGGGTGACGAGCTTATTCATAAAATGGGGGGTATCCACAAGTTTTTTAACTGGGATAAGCCTGTTCTGACAGACAGCGGCGGATTTCAGGTGTTTTCTCTCGCACAGCTTCGCAAAATAACCGAGGAGGGTGTAAAATTCGCTTCTCATATAGACGGTAAGCGTATTTTTATGGGACCTGAGGAAAGTATGCGTATACAGTCAAACCTTGCGTCCACCATCGCGATGGCGTTTGACGAATGTATCGAAAACCCGGCGGAATATAACTACACCAAGCGCTCGTGTGAGCGAACGACACGCTGGCTTTACAGATGCCGCGCCGAGCTTGACAGACTTAACAAGCTTGAGACCACGATAAACAAGGATCAGCTTCTTTTCGGTATAAACCAGGGAAGCACCTATGCCGATCTGCGCGTGGATCATATGAAGGCGATAAGCGAGCTTGAGCTTCCGGGATACGCGATAGGCGGTCTTGCGGTAGGCGAGGCGGCTGAGGAAATGTATGAAACGATAGACGTGGTCGAGCCGCATATGCCCAAGGATAAGCCGAGATACCTTATGGGAGTAGGAACTCCTGTGAATATTCTTGAGGCAGTACACAGGGGTGTTGATTTCTTCGACTGCGTAATGCCCAGCCGTAACGCTCGTCACGGCAATATATTCACATGGCACGGCAAGATGAATCTTTTGAACGAAAAATATATAGCAGACCCGCGTCCTATAGACGAAAACTGCGGATGCCCTGCGTGCAGACACTATTCGCGCTCGTATATCCGCCACCTTTTCAAGGCTAAGGAAACGCTCGGAATGCGCCTTGCGGTGCTTCATAATCTCTATTTTTACAACGAGCTTATGGAGCAGCTACGCTTAGCACTCGATGAGGACCGCTTTGAAAGCTTTTATCGCGGCTACAGAGAAATTTTAGCCGAAAGAAGCACGAATTAAAAAATCACTCCCCGTTTCGGGGAGTGAAAAGCTTATTTTTTCTTAGGCGGACGTTTGCCCTTTCGCTTTTTACGGACAGAATAGCCGAACGAGCCGAGCTTTTTGCCGAGACTAAAGTATTCGCCGTGCGAATATGCAACGAGCTCAGCCTTGTCAAGCCTGAGCCTGCCTTCAGAGTTTACAAGCTCTTCATTCACGTCGGTTGCGACAATATCGGCTAAAAACATATCGTGCGTGCCAAGGCTTATAACATCGGTGACGACACATTCAAGCGAAAGCGGGCTTGATTTTATAACGGGCGTGTCCTCAAGCTCAAGGGCAGGGACGATCTCAAGACCTGTATCGGCAAATTTATCCCTGTCGCGCCCGGAACGTACACCGCAATAATCAAGCGCGCGCACGTCGGCGGCGCTGATGAGATTGATAACGAATTTGCCCTGATTTTTGATGTATTCATAAGAAAAACGCGACGGTCGCACCGAAATATAGGTTTTCGGCGGCTGAGTGTTTATTATACCTGTCCACGCGACGGTGAATACGTTTGGCTTTTCAAGTGTGCCGCAGGTAACAAGCACGGCAGGCAGCGGTGCAATAAGCGCGCCGCCCTTCCATTTGATCTTAGACATTTAATGCTCCGATCCGCCGCATATGCGGCAGCTTATTAGACTATTACGAAAATATTATACCAATCTTTTTCTATAAAAGCAAGTGTAAAGTGTGTTTTTTCTTGCAAAAGGAGAATTTCAATGAAGGATATTGTAAGAATATCAAGCGCTGTTCCGGCTCTGAGGATCGCGGACGTAGAATACAACCGTGAACAGATAATATCACAGGCAAAAAAGGCTATTGAAGAAAAAAGCTCGATCGTCCTGTTTCCCGAGCTTGCGATTACAGGTTATACCTGTGCGGATTTGTTCTTTCAGGACAGTCTTATATGCGCGGTAAAGAAGTCGATCGCTTATATCGCAAAGAGCCTTTCGGATTATGATATAACCGTCGTATTCGGCGCACCGATTATGCTAAGAGCCGGTCTTTATAACTGTGCCGTAACCCTTTATAAAGGGAAGGTGTGCGGTATCACAGTCAAGACCTTTTTGCCAAATTACAATGAATTTTCGGAAAAAAGATGGTTTTCATCATCAGTAGATCTCACCTTTGAGACTGTAAGCTCCCGTGAACTCGGACTTGAAGGCGATTATACTATCCCTGTCGGACGCGATCTTGTTTTTGATTATGAAAATTCGGTAAGCTTTGGCATTGAAATATGTGAGGACCTGTGCGCACCTGTCCCTCCGAGCTCCTTGCTTGCGCTTGGCGGCGCGCAGATAATACTCAACCCTTCTGCAAGTAACGAAACGGTATACAAGCGCGAGTACAGACGCAAGCTTGTTTGCGACCAGGCGTCAAAATGCCACGCGGCATACGTTTATGCCTCATCAGGTACCGGTGAATCCACAACGGACCTTGTATTTTCGGGCCACAGCGTTTTTGCGCTTAACGGAGAGCTTACCTGCGAAAACGAAAAGATATTTGATAATGATTATCTTTTAAGCGTTGATATAGACCTCGGTAAAATTAGATCCGAGCGTGTGCGCAACTCCGTATTCAAGGATTCGGGGTCGTTTTGTTCAAAGCATCACACCGTGCGGCACGTGAGCATTGACACAGATATAAAAGAATCCGACGCAAAGCACCTAACCGTGTCTGCATCCCCCTTCATTCCCGAAAATGAAGAAGAAAAAGCAAAATATTTTTCTTCAATATTCAATGCGCAGGTCGAAGGCTTAAGGCATCGGCTTGAGATAACCGGTACATCTCCCGTTGTAGGTGTTTCGGGCGGACTTGATTCAACGCTTGCTCTGCTTGTTGCATTGTCTGCCGTCAAGCGTATGGGCAAGGCTGCGTCGGACGTTCACGGCATTACGATGCCCTGCTTCGGTACTTCGGGGCGCACCTACAATAATTCGGTAGAGCTTATGAAAAAGCTTGGCATAAGCTTTAAGGAAATACCGATAAAGGATGCCGTGCTTTCGCATTTTAAGGATATAGGACACGATCCCCAAAAGCTTGATCTTACCTATGAAAACGCGCAGGCGCGTGAGCGCACGCAGGTGCTTATGGACTATGCCGGAAGAGTCGGCGGACTTGTTGTTGGTACGGGTGACCTTTCCGAGCTTGCGCTTGGTTGGTGCACCTATAACGCCGATCATATGAGTATGTACGGAGTTAATGCCGGAGTGCCGAAAACGGTTGTAAGAGGCGTTATTGAGTGGCTTATAAAATCGGACGAATTTGAAAACGTAAACAGTCTTTTGGCAGACGTTCTTGATACTCCGATCAGCCCCGAGCTTTTGCCCCCCGATAAGAGTGGTGACATATCGCAGGTAACCCAGGACCTTGTCGGCCCTTACGAGCTTCACGATTTCTATATCTATTACGTTATAAGATACGGCTTTGAGCCCGAAAAGATATTTGATCTCGCGTGTATTGCGTTTGAGGATAAATACGACAGGGAAACGCTGAAAAAATGGCTTAAGAGCTTTTATAGGCGATTCTTTACGCAACAGTTCAAGAGAAGCTGTCAGCCGGATGGTGTTAAAGCAGAGCGCATATCATTATCTCCTCGCGGAGATTTCCGTATGCCGTCGGATGCAAGCGCAAGGCTTTGGCTTGATGAGGTCGAAAAAATGTAAATATGAAAACACGGTGTGAATTTTCACACCGTGTATTTTTATCCGATATACTTTTCAAGTAAAACGAGATCAACGCCGTCGATACCGTTAAAGCGGCAGGGAAGGATCGCTATCTCCTTGTAACCGAGCCGCTTGTAAAGCGCGCGTGCGCGAAGATTGAGCGCGTTTGTGTCCATTCTGAGATTAGGGCAACCGCACTTAAGCGCGTATCTTTCGTAAAACTCAACAAATGCTGTGCCAAGCCCGCGGGAAGCGAATTCCGGCGACACAACGAGCGTGTGAAGCACCATGACCTTGTTATCATCCGCAGGATATTCCCACGGCGCGCCGTCGTAAACGTCTACCTGTATCTGATTTATTATCGCAGAGGCGCATAAATGTCCGTCAAGCTCGCATACGAACATATCGCCGCGTTCAAGAGAGGCGGCGGCACTTTCGCGTGTCGGGTAGATAGAGCGCACCCATCCGGTCTGCGCGCGTCCTGCTTCGATCTCATCGTGAGTCAGAGAGTATATTTGTGCGATCACGTCAAGATCGCCTGCAGTCGCTTTTCTGAAATTTACCATATTATATCACCATTACAAGCGTACCGAGTGCGATAAGTATACATCCGATAAGCGATTTTACCGTAAACTGCTCGTGCAAGAATACAAATGCTAAAACAAGTGTCATAACTACACTTAGTTTGTCTATCGGTACGACCTTGGAAACGTCGCCGATCTGTAAAGCTTTGTAATAGCAAAGCCAGGACGCGCCTGTTGCAAGTCCTGATAGAATAAGAAAGATCCAGCTTTTTTTGCTTATATCAAATATACCAACCTGGGAATTTGTGAGAAAAACCATTCCCCAAGCCATAATTACTACGACTACCGTGCGTATAGCGGTAGCTAAATTGGAGCCGACTCCGTTTATACCGATTTTGGCGAGTATAGATGTTAACGCCGCGAAAACCGCCGATAAGAGAGCAAAAATAAACCACATAATATTTCTCCGATATGTATTTGCCGATATTATAGCATAAGTTTTACCAAATAGCAAGTGTCAGCTTTTATATAAATAGCATTCTTTGTCGTGGGAATAAATGAAGCCGGTTGCCTGCAAATACGAATATATGATCGTAGAGCCGACAAATTTCATACCGCGGCGTTGCAGATCTGACGAAATTTTGCCGGATAAGGCGTTTGTTGTTTTGCCTGTTTCGTATATGATACCCTCACCGGTAAAGGAGCTCAGATAGGCATAAAACGAGCCGAATTCTTTCGCGATTTCCTTGAAAATCCTGCTGTTGTTTATACTTGCTCTTATTTTAAGGCGGTTTCTGATAATATCCTTGTTGGAGGAAAGCTCACAAATTTTGTCATCGCCGTAAGCGCAGACCTTGTCAATGTCAAAATTGTCGTAAGCGAGCTTAAAAGCCTCGCGCTTGTTGAGTACACATTCCCACGAAAGCCC
>JAFQPF010000252.1 GCA_017411885.1 Clostridia bacterium | reverse complement strand
CGGCAGAAGCTTATGAAGCAACAAGCACCGAGACCTCTTTTGTCAGGTATTACGTTAACGGAAGCCTCGCTACATCAAACGACAACACCCGTGCTTATGTCAAATTTGACTCAAGCTTCTCTCTTGCTGATTATCCGATAATGAAGGTGGCTTACAGAGCAGGTGCTTCCGACAGCTCAAAGACAACGACCTTAGGCATGAATTTCACAACCAAATACGGACGTTTATGGGGCGTTACCGGCGATAACTTCAAAATCACTCACGACGGCAAGTGGAAAACACAGATATACGATCTGTCAACAGCAATCGGAGGTATAGCAGACGGTTCCTATTCGAGCCCTACAGGTGTATACAATTTCAGTGATTGCGGAAACTCCCCACTTCTTTCGGTATTATTCAAGCCTTACAAACCCGATGCAGGTACCCCACTTACAAAGGATGATTATTTCGACATCCGCTACGTTGCGTTTTTCAAAAACGCTGACGATGCAGCGGCTTATGTTTATCCTACGCCTGCCGCTTCGCTAATAATCGGTGACGTGGACAAAAACGGTACAGTTGAGGCTCTTGACGGCGTTAATCTCAGCCGCTATCTTGCCGGTTGGAGCGGATACGGAAAAGATACGATAGATCTTGCAGCCGCAGACGTTGACTCTGACGGTGCCGTGCTTTCAACCGATTCGGTCATCTTAAGCAGACATCTTGCAAAATGGCTCGGATATGAGTCGCTGCCTTATATTGTATAACAACAAAAAAATCCTTTCCGGAAATCCGGAAAGGATTTTTTATTACATAAAATATCCGTAAACTCTTACCGCGAATTCAACTTCCTTTTCGTCAGATTCTCCGATCGTTTTCAGCGCTTCTATGAAGCGCTTTTTTACCGGCTTCTTTTCAAAGAAGGAGAGTACGAACAGCCTGTATATCCAGAAAAACGGCAGCAAGAAAGGCAGCTTTTCAAGAATCTGATACTCCTTACACATATGAGAAAAGGATGGAAAGAACTGCGAAAGAAAATATCTTCGCTTTGCACCCGGAAGTGTTACGCCGCTTTCAAGTAGCTCTCTTGTTCTGAGTATCTTTCGGTTATTACTGCTTCCGTGAGGCTCGCACGCCAGGAAAAACTCTTCTATATCATCGTTTACAAGCTCTGAATCTATGCCCGCAAACCATTTATCCGCGAGGGCTGACACTCGTTTTTCAAAGACTTCAAGCTTTGCTCTGCCAAGTATTTTTCTCACGTACTTCATATCAAGCTTATCGCCGTATTTTTGTCTGAAAAGGTACACATCCATAACAGGACGCACACCGAGTCCGCTATCAAAAAAATGCTTTGCCTGATGTGCGATAAGATAGAGGTATTCATCCTCGGGTGTCATTCTGTATATGCCGTTTTCATCGGGCTTCGCACGCTTCCACACCTGCTCAAAATAGCCTCTCAGCTTATCATTTTTGGAAAGCAGCATACGGTGAAACTCTATACACGTTTGCCCTTGATTTGCATAGGTATCGTGATAGTTAGCCGCATTACGCGATTTGACACTGTAACCGAGCGACAGCATTTTCTTATGTATAAGCTCACGCTTACCGTGCCTGTACAGTATATCCACGTCGGACATACTTCTCATAACGCTTTCCGGGTAAAAGTCCTTAAGCATCACGCCCTTTATTGGTATATACTGCGCCAAGCATTCCTTTAAGACTGCGCACGCTTCGTTATATGCGTTTTTTTGCTCGGTATCTTTCACGACAGCTTTATAAAAGCGCTCTGACCAGAGCGCAAGTAGTTTTTCGTTTGGCTTTTCTTCGAGTCTTTCTACCGCAAGGTAGGTCAAAGCGTCAAGCGAATGTCTTTGAGCAAGGTTAAAGACGTCTGTAAAGCTTACGTCATCCGGCTTATGAGGAACAAAGGTTTCGTGAATCGCCGCGCTTACAAGCTCGATCAGGTATTTTCCTGCTTTATTTATCATTATTCTTCCCCGACAAGGACATAACACGGCAAAGCTTATCCTTCACCCTTTTTACAAACGAAGCAGCTTTCTTAAGGGCATACTTCACCCCAAGTGTGCTGACGTATTTTCTGTATTCCTTATCTTCCGTTTCGATCCGTTGTGAATTTTTTATATATGCCTTTACAATGGCTATTACGGCTTCTTTCTTTACGCCGTATTCGTTTATTATCTGATTATCTCCGCGAAGCACGTATCCGTCTTTTCTTTTTCCGACCACGCGGTGCAGAACGTACTGTCCGTTATCTCTCTTATAAAAAATGACGTCGCCCGTCTTTATCTCTTCTGGCACGCTGACAAGCACGACGCTGTCATTTCCGTCGGATAACATCGGCTTCATACTGATGCCGTGCGTTTTCATTGTAAACTCTCCGCCGCTTTCGATCACCTCTCGTATCAGGGGTTCAAAATCGGCGAGCTTGAATCTTTCACTCGTCAATTATTCCCGCCCCCTTTAATTTGGTTACGAACATTGACACGTCATTTTGTGCCGTGGTTTTATCCACGTCGTAGATCTCTATTATTTTTTCTACAAGGCGCGACTCATCCGCGCCCTCCTCGAGCATATGCCAGAGCAAGGTCGCCGATTCGTTCAGCTTGATTATTCCATTGAAGTTTCTTGCGGCGTCGCCCGTGGCTATTACCACGTTTCTTCCTGCGACCTCACGCATAAGGAATCCCGTTCTGATCTTCATTTCGACCTTTCCTCTGTCTCTTTTACGCTTGTGAAAGCACCTTTCTTGCGACAACTGCCGCATCTGTGCTTATATTACAATAGAGCTTATACACCGGTAGGATTTTTAACATCTGAGAGCAAAGCTCAAGTGTTTTTATTGCAGAATCTGCCGATTTCGGCATTATTATCTGCCCGAAAACAAGATCCGCGGCGTTCTTGCCTTCAAGCCGTTCTATCTTATTTTCTTCTCCTCTGTTTATAAAGCAGATCGCCCGAAGCTCGGTTTCGCGGTTTTGATTATACCCCTCTTTTCCGCACCACGGAGTGCCGCAGGCATATATCTTACCGTTTTCAAAGCGGTATATCGG